>NZ_JAEHBX010000049.1:0-38677 GCF_016483395.1 Bacillus cereus group sp. N21 | reverse complement strand
GAAGGGAGACTTTCACGTTCGGTTCTGTGAGAGGCTCAGGGTGAAATCCCCTGGGCCTACTCGACTATTCCCCACCTGCCATTTGAAAATAACCCATGAGATAATCTCCTTACATACTACATGTGGAGGTTTTTTTATGGAAAAACATCTATTAAAGTTACTTGACGTTTACAAATGAAAGGAGTGCTTATTTTATAGAAATAAGCACTCCTTTGTTTATTTCAAATTAAGAATTTCACAGCAGTCTTCAAAGAGATACAAGAGGAACCAACTGTTCGTAAAAGTTCGGTTCAGAAGGCTAATAATCAGCGAGGACAAACATAATCTCCTAATATTAATCTTTAACGAAAAGAGAATGTTAGGATATGTACAAATCTTTCGACTTTGTTATAAAATGGGAATGTTGAGAAAAAATCTTAAAGTTGTTAAGGAGAAAGGTGGAAATGCAGTATGAAGATTAAGCAGTTTATGAGTGTTTGTTTTGCAGCTATTCTTACAGTAGGTTTTGTAAGTGGTTGCGATTCATCCAAAAGCTCAACGGAAGTAAAAGAGAATAAGGTATATGGAGTTGGGGATACAGGAAAAACACAAAATATTGAGCTGAAATTAGAAAGTGTGGAATTTGTCTTACCAGGACAATTTGCGAAGCAAACAAATGACAGAGTTTTAAAGGTGAAGGTGAGTTTGAAAAATAAAGGTGATAAGGTAATTAAAATGTTGCCACAAGATTTTTCACTATACCAAAAAGATGAAAAAACGAACCTTTATTATACGTCAGATCCAAATGAGTTAAAAGGAGGAGATGTCGATAGCGGGAAAAAAGTATCTGGAACCATTTATTATGATGTGAAAGATTCGTCTTCTTATGAATTGGTTTATAAAAAGTACATTATGGATCCGAAAAAAGAAAAAGAAGAGAAAATTTCATTTAAAATCCAAGGAAAAGAATTGGCGGAAAAAGCAAAAGAGCTACAAAGACCTGCTGAGGCTTTGACCGCATATTTAAATGCAGCCTTCTATGATAAAGATTCTAACAAAATTAATGATTTATCAGGCGAAGATGGTACTGCGTTTGTGAAAGAAGTAGAATCTTCTTTTAAAAGAACAAATGAAAGAATGTTTAACAATCAAATCGATGAGCAAGGGATGTTAAATTACTATAAAACTTTAAAAACAGCATTCCAAAAAAATGTGAAATTTGAAACGAAGGTAGTATCCCTAGATGGAGATAGAGCTCAAGTTGAACTAAAAGCGAAACCAATTATGTTGAACGAGTTGAAATCTAGATTTCAAAGTGAAGCGATGACAATCGCAAATCAAAATCCAAATATCACCAAAGAGGAGTTGACGAAGAAATTATTCGATTATGCAGTACAGTTAATACCAGAAGCAAGACCTGGTGATACGGAAGAAACAGTTAAAATTACTATGCTGAAACACGGAAAAAATCAATGGCGTTTAGATACAGCCTCCGCAGATCGAATTATGAAAGTATTTATTAAATAATCATAGTAAGCATTTCGTTTTAGGATGTGTGCCCCTTATAAGTCAACGTAATACCACTTAAAGGATTTGATGGTGTTATAAACGAAGTCTGTTCATTTACCGTTATTGCAAAATCTATATATGTTTTTCAAGAAAACGGTAAGCTTGAATTAAATGACGGTAAGGCAAAAGATAATATTAGGTTAGTAAAGCAAAAATAAATGTATCATGCCAAAAGGGGGACTAGTAAGCTATGAAACGAAACAAAGTACTATCGGTAGCAATCCCTATCATGCTATTAGCGGGATGTGGTGGGGTAGATAAAGCATCGACTGATAATAAGTCAAAAGTTGAAGCAAAACAAGAAAATAAGAAAGTAAAGCTTTCAAAAGAGGACTACCCTAACAAAGTCTATGAACTTTGTCTAGATTTTAATAGGAAGTATACAGAACACGAACGGATACTAAACCTCCCTGCAAGAAAAAGTACTCAAGATAGTTCCTTAGAAACACTACAAAGTCAACTTGACGGTTTAATAACGGTAACTGATAAGGTCTTAAATATCGAACCTCCTAGTGAGTATGAAGATGTACATAAAAACGTAGCAGAATCAATGAATCACTTTAAAAAATCATTTGAACTCAATAAGAAAATATATAGTGCTAAAGACAAAACTACATCATCACATTTAGCGATGGTAAAAGAGTCTGATGAAGAACTGAAAAAAGCAAAAGAGTGTTGGTCAAAGTTCGAGAACGTTATTAACGATAAGAAATCAATCGGTACTAGGAAAACAGTAAGTGAAGGTGACGGTACGGTAACTGAACAAGATTTAAAAGATTTAGATAGAAAAGCCGGTATTGACATAGATGCTGTTAAGAAAAACACAACAAAAGAAGGTAAAGAGTTTGAAGGTAGTTGGGGTTTTGAAAAAGAGGGTAAATTTATACCTACATTTATCTTTAAAGGTAACACATTTGAAACTTATGCAAGAGCCGAGTATCCTAGTAAAAAGAATTATGTAACAGGGACTTGGGTATACCGTAAAGACTCTTCTGAATTAATGTTAACTATTAAACAAGCATATGCAGAGGGAAAACCTATTGATTCAGAAAGACATATTATAGCATTAAAAGTCCAAAACTTTGGAGATAATAAAATGCAACTGTTTGATGGCGAGAATTTCCAAACATACCGTTTCGTAAAACAAAAATAAACGTATGAAAAGGGTTAGGTGTTGAAACCTAATCCTTTCTTAATAAGGAGGTATAGTAAACGTCAAGTAGTCCTAAAATATACTACATGAGTGGTGTATATTTTAGGGCTACTTTTTGTGTGTTATCCTTTCTTATTAATCTAGAAAGAATAACGTTTTTAACAATAATGGGTAGTAAATATTCTTAAGTTGATGGATGTGTGGTACCGCCACATGCCCATCAACCTAACAGAACAGCTTGCCCCAAAAATGATAAAAATGAACTTCGTTGCTATAAAAGACATAGAACCATAAACACTTACTTCATATTTACTTTTGTTGTGGACGATAAAAAGCATCTACCAATTGATTATACTCGCTTCTTGAAATTTCTTTATTATACAGTTTAATTAATAACTCTTTATGCGCCTTCGAAAACGCCATTTTGTCAATGAATTTTGGATACATATGATTATTCTCTCTCCGTCTGATAAATTATTATGTTGCATTTCGTCTACTACCCTTGAATATTATAATAGAATAAACAACAAATGTTTTATGAAATATTACATAAATATATAATTTATATATTTATTTAAAAAGATTAACTATAAATCTAATGAATATGCGGGTTTCCTTGTTTGTTAGTTTCATCAGCAAATACGTCAGACCTTTGAAAGATTTTTGTAACATTTATAAAAGTAAATTGAAAGATATATATAATAAGATAAATATATGGAAAGTGATTTTATGGTTCTGTTGCAAAGTGTACTTGAGTTTCGAAAACTTTGCAACAGAGCCGCAAAAGCTATTTAGTCCTACAAATGTAGGGCTTTTTTCTTTGCAGAAATTTATAAAACACCATGGAATATTGTTTCCTAGGAGGTGTTGTAGCGCTATGTCGGATTTGGAAATTGTTTATACCGCTAAAGAGGTCTATAGTCGCTTAGAAGTGAGGGACAGCACACTGAGAAAGTATGTTGAAGTCCTCCAACGAGAATCTTATGAAAACATTACGCGAGATCCAGGAGACAAAGCGATTAATGCAGGAATATATCATGCGGAAGTTGCGGCTGCAAAAGAGAAGAAGAAATCTTGGTGGAAGTTCTGGTGAGGGATATACATGATATTTTATGAGGTTATTTGTTTTTGTTGTAAAAATGTATTTCGGGTATATGAAGGAACTAGAAAATATAATCAATTTAAGAAAAATCAAGAAGGTAAATATTGCTGTGACGAATGTAGTCATAAAATACAACTTGAAGCAATAAAACATTTATTTAGATAGTGGGGATATTTCTATATTGGATCTCTACTAACTTGGTCAATAGGAGACAAGAATATATTTATAAAATCCGTTTTCTCTTAATTTGTTGAGTACTCTCTACTTCTCTTACATAAATATTATACTTTTATAAGATTCCCATAAAAAAACAGCTACCGCTTATAGCGATAGCTGTCCGATTCATTACTTCGCGCTCACAATCTTATAATAAGAACGAACTGTTAAGATGTAATATCCGATATAAATAACGCTATACACACCGATACTCATTAGTAATGGAATCAGAATTTCATTTGGCATTACTGTCTTTAATCCATTTAATGCAAATAAGCTGTGGCAGATTCCTACTACTAATGGAATCGCGAAGATAAAGCTTACTTGTTTTGCAATCGCCTTTTTCATTTCTTTGTTTGTAACTCCAACTTTGCGGAGTACTATATAGCGATTGCGGTCTGCACTTGCTTCTGTTAATTGTTTGAAGTAAATGATAGAACCTGTTGCTAGTAAGAACACTAGACCTAAGAAGAGACCGATAAACATCATTAACCCTGTTGCTTCCAGCATCTCGTGGAAACCAGTGTAAAAATCATTGAAAGGTTGTTTAAATTCTGTTTCCCCAGCTCCAACTGGCATCGCTTTCCTTAATTTCTCCGTTAGTACTTTACCATTCTTTTCATCTTTTACATCGATATTTTTAACAATGCGTGTCTCAGATACTTTTTTTGCACTGTTATATACTTGATCTGGTACAACAACGAATAATTCACCTAAGTTCGTTAGAGTACGCCCTTCAGCACCTTTAATCGTCAATGCTTTTGTTTCATTTCCTATTGGGAATGCAGCTTTGTTCCCTTTATATACCGGACTAAATTCATGACCTTCAATATACAAACCATCATATACAAAAGCTTCATCATCAGCTAAATTTACTGCATCTACATCCATTTTCTTTGCTATTTGATTAAATGCTGATTGCGATACAAGCTGATATTCCTTGGTAACTGAATCCTGTTTATTCCTACCCATATCTACTTTTTTGCCTTCAAACTTCCCTTTCACAGGAACCATTTCTATTTCGAATTGGTTCGTTACAGGATGACTCTGTTTCTCTTCATCCAAAATCATATTTACTTTCTGATCAAGTACCGCATCTTTTTTCTCGTAAGAATAACTGTATGGTGCAAAGGCTCTCACTTGTTTAAACGTATTGTAATACAGCGTTACAGATGTACCAACTGCTGTTAATGTTACTGCACTTAATATCGCAATTGTCGCAAGTGACTTCGCATTTCCTTTAATACGATATAGTAACTGTGATGTCGTCACTATGTTCATGCTATTATAGAAAGATGATTTATTATGTCTTGCACGTTTCAACACAAATACAGTAAAGAACATAAATAGTAAGTACGTTCCTAATACTGTCGCAAGTAAAATATACAGTGCAACTATCATAAAGTCCGCATACTTAATTGCTTTATCATACATCAGTGATAAGAAATAACCTGAACTAATTAAAAATACTGAGATCAACGCCATAATCACTGACCCTTTTGGCATTGCTTCTCCTTCACGTTCCGCATGGAAAAGCTCAATCAGTTTAAAGCGGTAAATTAAACGATATCCTTGAAGTGATGTGTACAATATAATCACAAAAAAGATAATTGCTGTATCCACAATCGCGGACTTCGGTACTTCAAAGTGAACATTTAAGTTTAATCCCATCATACTTACTAGTAGTTCAAGGAATAATTTTGAAAGTACACTCCCAATCGCAATTCCAATTACTAATGACATTAATCCCATTAACATATTTTCATAAAACAACATTTTACCAATTTGTCTTTTACGAATACCTAATAAAGAATATAATCCAACTTCTTTTTTACGCTTACGTGTAAAGAATCCGTTAGAGTATATAATAAATACCGCTACGAAAATAATAAGCATCACACTTGAAGCTTGGAATCCCCCACTAATTTTCTTGGAGCCTTCCGCGGCTTTTTCCATTTGTGAATTGTACTGAAGTGCCTTAAATGTAAAATACATAACGATGCTAAAGATCATAGATGCAAAGTATAAAAAGTAATCTTTAAAGTTCCGCTGTATGTTGCGGAGAGCAATACTAGATAATGTCATCTGCCATACCCCCAGAAATTGCGGACATTACGTCGACTACTTGTTGGAAGAATTGTTTACGAGTTAATTCCCCGCGATGTAATTCTTTATATAGCTCGCCATCCTTAATGAAGATAACTCGCTTGCAGTAACTTGCTGCAAAAGCGTCATGCGTTACCATTAAAATGGTTGAATTATCATACTCATTTAACGACTTCATACTTTCTAATAAATCTGTTGCTGATTTTGAATCAAGTGCTCCTGTTGGCTCGTCTCCAAAAACCATACTCGGATTCGTAAAGATTGCACGCGAAGCTGCACAGCGCTGTTTCTGTCCACCAGATACTTGATAGGGGAACTGATTTAAAATATGATCAATACCAAATTTCTTCGCAATTTCAAGAACGCGGCGATCAATTTCACTTGCCTTCACCTTTGATAACGCAAGAGGTAAAGCAATATTCTCTTTCACCGTTAACGTATCTAATAGGTTATAATCTTGGAAAATGAATCCTAAATGATTACGGCGGAATAATGCCAACTTATCATCATTCATTTTCACAATATCTTTTCCCTCAATTAAAATTTCACCGTTCGTCGCATTATCAATCGTAGAAAGAACATTTAAAAGAGTCGTTTTACCAGAACCAGAAGGTCCCATAATGCCAACAAACTCGCCCTCTTTTACTTGCAAGTTAATACCTTTTAACGCTTCAAATTTATTTCCACCTGTGTCGTATACTTTTTTAATCTGTTTCGCCTCTAATACTGTCTTCATTTCTATTCCTCATTTCATCTATTCCCTATTTTCATTCTATAATCTCTACTCTTGCCACTATCAATGCTTCCTACATAACATGACAGTTTTATAAGGCCTACTAGCAGAAAAAGCGTAAATTTAACTTTACGAATGAAAGTACTTTGTTACTATAGCATTGAGAAATCGTACTAACTATTGATTCTCCTTACATAAACATTACAATGATGTAATGTTAAAAAATCACCCTATATAATTAGGTACAGCATGTCGGAGGGGGCTATTTCTTTCCTGCAATTCTATTTACAAAGTGGTCATATAATGGATACGGTCCTGTTACAAAAACTTAAAAAGTCTCTTCAGAATAATAATTGAAGATACTTTTTAGTAGGGAATATATGTCAGGATATAATCAAACCACTTATTTTAAATCGTGTATCTTCCTATATAAAGAAGATCTAGATACACTCGTAATTTCACAAATTTGTTTCACTGTCATATTTCCTTCTTCATACAGCTTAAGTGCATAATTCATTCCAGCATGCTTTTCATGATATTTTTTAACTCGTCCTTGATAATTTCCTTCATTTGTTGTAATTGTCTCTTTGGGTTCTGATCAACAGAACTTACTCGTACGTAACCTATTTTTCTCATATTCTACTCTCCTATTTTGAATCTTTGATTACTGTTCCATAAAGGGGTAGTAAGACGGTTCGTGCTCTAGTCCGTCAGATATTTAAATAGAATAAAAAACAAATTGTGTACCCATTAAAGCCTCTGTAAGAGTTTTGTAACATTTATGAGAGAGAAATGAGAGATATGTTAGATATGATGAAGTTAATCTTACTAGTAGGTGTTCGAACTCACCTAGAAAACAAGGAGGAAAAATAGCGATGAAGAAATTGAAACCAGCACTTAGTGTATTAGGTAGTGTAACGATGGCACTGACTATAGCATCCCCTGCTTTAGCAGACGTAAAGCAGCCGAATGCAGGAAGTACAGTTGAAATATTCAAAGAGGATGCAAATGCAAAAAAAGAAGATAAGAATTTCATGCTCGGATCTGATGGGGAAACAGGTACACTCATTACACAAAAAATTGAAATGACAAACAACGATTGGGACAAAGATGGTATTTCTAACGACTTAGAGATTAATGGATATAAAATTGAGTTCAATCAACAAACCGGAAAAAAGGAAGCAAAAGCATGGGACCCAGAGAAAGATCAAGGGAAGCTCAAATTTATATCGAATCCTATGAGTGCAAATACGGATGGGGATCCGTTTGATGATATGTATGAGGTTGAGCAGTATGATAATGATTCTGAAACTAATTTCAATCCGATAGTTGCCAATATGCCAAATTTACAAATTGGTGTCAAACGAATTGAAGTGATTCCTATTGCAGCCATTACGGATAATAACGGCGGATCGATCAGTAGAGGATGGGAAAAAAGTGTAGCGACACAACACTCGTTTAATATTGGAGCAGGTGTTGAAGGTGGTGCAACGGGTTCACCAGCCGGTCCTGTTCCTACTGGGAGTGCCTCATTAAATGTAGGATATGGATATTCAAAAACAACTACTGAAACGGAGAGTTATACAAATAATTTTGATTGGTCTACCGCGAAAACTGTTGATACAGCGAAAGCAGCAAAAGTACGTGTGCATCTAGAATATAAAAATGTAGGTACAGCAGGAGCTGAAAATGTTTCACCACATTTCAACATTCGTCTAGGAAATAAAATTATTAATACGGTAAAAGCAACACAAGATCGTTATAAGGCAAACCAATTAAGTACAGAAAAAGGTGGAAGAAATACAACAGAAGTAGTAATCGACAGTTTAGATGGACAAGCGGATGCGAATATTGTCTTATCATTGGATGAATTAAAAGCTGTTGAACAAGGGGAACTTCTTTCAGTTGAGGTTTTACCTACGAGTACAATGGATGTATCTATTGAAAAAGATGGACAATTTATGAGCGTAGGAGATTCGGGGAGAATTGAAGCTAGAGTAAATGCAGCTACAGAACAACTAGAAACAGATATAGGGAATATACCAAAGTTTAAGGTATATACGCCTAAAGACAAATCCCTTGCTGATAAGCAAGTTTTATCCTATAACGAAGTTCTTCAACATATCAATATAGATACGAATAAAGTAAAGTATATTGTAAACAAAGCTAAAAGCAATAATCAAGTATCAGTGGTTTCAGATGAAAGATTGAACGATTTAAAAACAGGGAAGGACGATCGCGGTTATTTACATAAAGACGCTGTACACGGTGCTTTTGAAAAACTACAGCAACCAACATTAGTAGAAAGTAGTTATGATCCTGTTGCGAAAAAGATTCGTGCATCAATCGTACCTGGTTTATTTGGGGTGAGCAAAGAAATCCCTACTACTTATAAAGCGAAAGATAGTACTTTAAGACCATCAACACTAGTTAAACGTCAGAATGGATACACATATGAGTCTAGAGAAAATATACATCCTATTGAATCTAAAATTCTCCTGTCAGAACCAGTTACATTTGAAATCAATGACGCACAAAATCTAAGTCCTACAACCAAGATTGATAGCGTTGTTAAATATAATAAAGAATTTGAAAATTATGTGGCAGATGATTCAGGTGAACTTGTTGTAGAGGGAGCTCCTTATACTATATCCGCTGATGGTGGAGCTTATTGGGGAAGTCACCACGCCCATAATAAGTGGGAATACCTTTGGAGTGAGAGATCTAGTGATGAAAAAGTTAATGTAATTATTGAAAGAGTAGGACAGCCTAAACCTGGACAACCAATCAAAAAAGATGAAGAGGTATTCATTAAATTCCAAAAGAGTATTTATTCAGACTATTCATATTTAAAACTTCAAGATGGTTATATCCATTTAGACAAAAAACAAAATGCAAGTACTTTTAAATTTAATCATGTATATAACCAGAAGCGTTGGAAAATACAATCTGATGGTCAAGATATAAAGGTGGATTATACAGTTGATTATGTGAAATATGGTAATGGTCAGTTTAATACATGGTCTCTATCCAGAGCTAAGTAAAAGGGAACGGTTTTGTTGCAAAGTTTTAAAAAACACCGGTAATGAACGGAATCCAAAAAGTTAGACACAAGAATGTAGGCTGCTAATAGGGAATGAGTTCGATATTGAACTCATTCCTTTTAATGTATCCTTCATTCGTTTGTACTTGTAATAATGTATGTAAAAACCCATAGCTAAAGCAGTGGGTTTTACTATAAAGATTTTGGAAAACAGATGCATAATAAAATCAATCTTGACAGGATAAATAAGTAATCTCCGTAATAAAAATCTGATTTAAATTTTCAATTTATATGATTTGGATACTACTATTTTAAGTGCTTATCTAGTCATATAAGTAATCAAATGCTAAAAATATCATATGGATTATATTGGGGTTTTTAATCATTTTTAGTGACCATAAGACCAAAGTGTAGGATTCTGATTTAGATATACGATTAGTCATTACATCTTTATATCCGAATTATATATGTATTAGATGAAAGCATATAAGAGAACCTTTTGTATTATTGGTGAAAAGAAGAGATGATTACAGATGAAAAAAAGAATTTTAATCGTAGAAGATGAAGAAAATATTCGAGAAGTATGCAAACGGTACTTAGAAAGAGAAGGATATGAAGTATATACAGCTACGAATGGAGTAGAAGGCTGGGATGTATTTCATAGTCATCAACCAGATTTAATTGTTTTAGATTTGATAATGCCGAAAAAAATGGCTGGGAATTATGCGAGGAAATTCGTCAACAATCAAATGTCCCTATTATTATGTTAATGGCCAAAGGAGAGGAAAGAGATCGAATTTTAGGCTTAACAATTGGAATTGGAGCGGATGATTATGTAACAAAGCCGTTTTCACCTCGTGAATTAGTACTAAGGGTTCGAATTATACTAAGAAGAGGCAATCAGATACCGATACAAGCAAAAGAATCCCTATCAGAAGTAATAGAATTTCCAGATTTAAAAATTTATCCAAAGACGAGATGTGTATTGGTTTGTGAAAATAAAGTGGAGTTAACGGCGAAAGAGTTTGAGGTACTTTATCTCATGGCAAAGCATCCAAAACAAGTTTTGTCTCGCTCACAACTTCTTGAACTCATTTGGGGTACTGAACATGAAGGGATTACAAACACAGTCACCGTGGTAGTGAGTCGTTTACGTGACAAGCTAGAGAAACATACGATAAAGAATCGTTGGATTCATACGATTTGGGGCATAGGATATCGTTTTGAGCCAAATGGAGGAAATGAAACATGAGATTACGTATTCAATTGTTACTGATGAATGTATTAAGTACGAGCATCATGGTACTTGCTATATGGTATAGTGAGACGAAAATGTTACTTGAACCAGAACAAACAAAATTATTAACAATAATTGCAGTTGTGGCATTCATGATTTCAACGTTTATTTATTGGTTAATGACACGCCCTATCATGAGATCTATCAAAAATTTAATGGAATTAACGAAACAATTTAGTGATAGACAATTTGAAACGATGTATATAATTGGGCAAGAACCACGGGAATTTAAAGAGTTAGCAACAGCCTTTCAACAGATGGCAAAAAAGTTAGAAGAAGGGTTTACTAAGTTAGAAGAAGGGGAAAAAGCACGTAAAGAGCTGATTACGAATATTTCACACGACTTACGCACGCCTATGGCTAGTATGCAATTAATGATAGAAGCAATACAAGATGACCTCATTGAAGATCCTGAAATGAAGAAGCTGTACTTAGCGACGACCTTAAAAGAAATAAAACGATTAAGTGGATTAATTAATGACTTATTTGATCTTTCAAAGTTAGAACTTGGACAAGTAGATTTTCATCCAAGTTTCACACATATGGACAAAGTCCTATTAGATGTACTTGAGTCATACTCTGTCTTATCAGCAAACAAACAGATTGATTTACAATTGCATGTTCCTGATACATTACCTCGGCTTTTAATCATGCCATGTAAAATAGCACGAGTTATCAGTAATTTGTTAGATAATGCGATTCGATATTCTCCTGTCTCCGGAACAATTGAGTTGATTGTAGAGGAAAATAAGCAGAAGCAACAAGTCCAATTCATTTTGCGTGATGAAGGAGAAGGAATTACTCCAAATGACCAATTACGCGTATTTGAACGCTTTTTTAGAACAGATCAATCTAGAAGTTCACAATCTGGAGGATCCGGCCTCGGACTCGCCATTACAAAATCATTAATTGAAATGCACAACGGAGAAATTGGTGTGAGAAATCGCTCAGGTGGAAAACAGGGAAGTGAATTTTGGTTTACTCTTCCCATCACATCAGAAAAAAATAAGACTGCTGAAAGATCTGTGTAATATTTATATTATAGAAATAAAAGGCCTCCTGTAACGTACCACTAAACAGTGTGTTAGAGGAGATCTTTTACTTGATAAAAGATCTGTGCAGTTTTGTTTTTCTTTCCCCCTACTTCTTCTTTGTTATATAAAATATACACAATAAACGTGAAATTGAACAAATTAGATGCTTTAAAAAATTTCGCACTTATTCTAGGTACTATACTTTCAGAGTCGAAATGTTTTAAACAAATGTTCGTTTAATGTCCTCACAATTGATGCTACATCATATAAGTAAAAAAGAGATAAGAACACTTTTATTAAGTGCATTATCTCTTTTCGAATATGTATTTCATATCCCATGTAAATTTACCACATATTTCAATGGGACTTACAGATTGCTCTTCAATAATAATTATATCTTATTTTTGTAAAAAATATACAAATTTAACTTTTCCATTATAGAAATAGCTGTACTTTGTTTGTGTTAAAAAATTATAGTTATCTTTACCTATCATCACATATTTTTATAACTTCTATAAACTGAATGTAAATATAGTTAATTAGGTAAGAATTTTATATATACACATTTATAGGTGTTTTGGATACAATTATCATTTTCCCTTTTCGCAATTATATCTTTAAATGAAATGCATGTAATCTGCATTTCATCTTTATATAACGGATATATATTATTAATATATCCAATGGGATGTGAAAAAGTATACGAGGAGAAAAATAAAAAAGAAAATTTCATCAATCCATGCGATGGCGCTATTAACAGTAGAATATTCGGTAACAAGTGCGTTTCCTGGAACAATGACACCACATTGAAAAAAGGAGTTGGTATGTTTGTAAGTGATAGTACTACGGCTCCTTCTGAAAGTGGTCATACTGTACGAAGTGGACAGCGTGATACAGTCTTTACAGAGCTAGGAGAGGTGATAGAGAAAGTACGACCCAAACTGAACATTCTCCAGTATTTATTCTTTTAGAAATGGTATATAAACAGAACGTATCTAAACATACGAGGAATCAATTGTTAAAACTACCATCTGGATTATAGAATCGCTTTTAATAATTTTTAGTGAATAGAAGACCAAAGTGCTGGCTTCTAACCTAACAATACTATCAGTGATAACAGCTGTATATCTAAGTTTCATAGATTTATTAGATGAAAGCAGATAAAAGAAACATTTCTTTTGTGATTGATGAAAAAGAAGAGAGGATTATATATGAAACAAAGAATTTTAATCATAGAAGATGAAGAAAATATTCGAGAAGTATGCAAACGATACTTAGAAAGAGAAGGATATGAAGTATACACAGCTATGAATGGAATGGAAGGCTGGGATTTATTTCTTACTCATCAACCAGATTTAATTCTTTTAAATCTGATGATGCCGAAAAAAGATGGCTGGGAATTATGCGAGGAAATTCGTCAACAATCAAATGTCCCTATAATTATGTTAACTGCTAAAGGCGAGGAAAGAGATCGAATTTTAGGCTTAACAATTGGTGCGGATGATTATGTAACAAAGCCGTTTTCACCTCGTGAATTAGTATTAAGGGTTCAAATTATACTAAAGAGAGGTAATCAGATACCGATACAAGAAGAAGAATTCCTATCAGAAGTGATAGAATTTCCGGATTTGAAAATTTATCCAAAGACGAGATGTGTACTTGTTTGTGAAAATAGAGTGGAGTTAACAGTGAAAGAGTTTGAGGTACTTTATGTCATGGCAAAGCATCCAAAACAAGTATTTTCTCGTTCGCAACTTCTTGAACTCATTTGGGATTTTGAATATGACGGGGTTACACACACGGTAACCGTGTTAGTGAGTCGTTTACGTGAGAAGCTGGAGAAACATACGATAAAGAATCGTTGGATTCATACGGTTTGGGGGATAGGGTATCGCTTTGAACCAAATGAAGGAAATGAAATTACGCGTATTTGAACGCCTTTTTAGAACAGGTCAATCCAGAAGTTCACAATCTGGAGGATCCGGTCTCGGACTCGCCATTACAAAATCATTAATTGAAATGCACAACGGAGAAATTGGTGTGAGAGATCGCTCAGATGGGAAACAGGGAAGTGAATTTTGGTTTACTCTTCCCATTACACCAGAAAAAACTAACAACTTATCGAATTTCATTATTAAAGAAAAGACATTCATTTGGGTGTCTTTTCTTTATGAAAAAATCCCTACACAATGTGCTGGGACCAGGAGCGACTGTATCGTATCTTTATCTTAGTACATACACCCTCCACTAGCAAAACTGTATAACGCCATTTTTGTAAATTAAAAAACAAATTATTTAAACACCACTTAAATAATGCCCACTAACACATAACCACTTCAAACATTATCAACCTCTATCAAAAGATACCAAAAAATTATCAATGATAATCACTTCATCTGTTTAATCTTCTATAGAAAAACGGACGGAAATCCCATCGATATGAGAAAAACAGACATACACTTTAATGAATGTATATTGTGTCTCCTTTTGTAGATAACAATCTTTAAAACAAATGCATGTTATCTGCATCTAATCTTTATATAAAACTTATACCATATAAATATACCCAGAAGGTAATACAGAACTTATAGGAATCTACCATTTTGAAAAAAACATACTAAAAGTTTTTGAGTCATTTTAACCGTGTTTTAAGTAAATTGTGTTGGTGACCGATTTCAATAGTTTTTCTCCATATAATGCAACACAAATGACATTGTATTGCACTACATGCTCTTAGCGTCGCTAAAATTATTTGTTTTAATGTCGAAATTTGCTTAATTCTGATTTGTGGTCTGTAGCCATTATAGACGGTTCAAGAAGGAGGGATTTTATCAATTTACCGTCTGCATTTATATTTGTAAGAGTTTTGTAACGCTCACGATATTATTTTTATTTTAAAAAAATCTATTAAATTGTAAACATATTATCAAAAGCAAGTTGATCCAAAGGGGATTTTTTTATGAACAAAAAAATGATTATATTTCCTATACTGATTTTTATATGTATTACATCGGTCTATTTTTTATTCAGTCCAAGAGTAAAAGGAACAATGTATGAAGATACATTATCGAAAAAAGTTATCGTCATAGATCCAGGACATGGAGGAAATGATCCTGGATCTATTGGACCAAAAGGAACAAAAGAAAAAGATATAACTCTCAAGACAGCTAAAAACATTCAACAAAAGCTCGAGGGAAAAGGAATGACTGTAATTTTAACGCGTGAAGATGATACGTTTGTACCACTAAAAAATCGCGTAGCTATTGCTCACAATAAATCCGCAGATCTCTTTCTTAGTGTCCATTATGATGGTTTCACAACTAATGATGTAAAAGGAGTAACAACCTACTATTATAAAGGATTAAAAGAACAAACATTAGCGGAAACGATACATGAACATTTATTCAAACATATACAATCAAAAGATAGAGGCGTGAAATCGGGCGATTACTATGTATTACGGGAAAATCAACAACCATCAATTTTACTTGAGCTAGGTTATATTACAAATCCAGAAGATGAGGAACGAATGAATTCACAACAATTCCAAGAAGATGTAGCCTCTGGAATTGTTAGTGGTGTTATAGAGTATTTTAAAAAATAGTAGTCTAATTAAATTAGACAAATAAAGCAAAAATAAAATTCAGTATCTATCAAAAATTTTATTTTTAATAGATACAATTATTTAGTAGAAAATCTAAAACTAAAGGTTACTAGAAAGGACATACTAGAATGTTTACAAAAGGACTAAAAATAACGGTGATTATATCTATAGTTGCTTGTATCACACTAGGGATTTTTATGTTTCAATTCTTTACATCACCTGCAAAAGGAGTAATGAACCAAGAAAATGCTGTTCAACTGGCAAGTGAGCAAACAAAAGGAGAAATGAAAAAAACAGCACCAGATCAATACAATGGTCAGGTTCGCAAAGTAGCATATTTAACATTTGATGATGGACCAAGTCAATTTCAAAAAGAAATCTTAGATATTTTAAAGAGTAATAATATAAAAGGAACTTTTTTTATGATTGGTGGAAATATCCCAGCTCATAAAGAAAGTGTAAAACGCTTGGTAAATGAAGGGCACTATCCAGGTGTTCATAGTATGACACACAATTTTAAAAAGCTATATACCCAAGGCGAATTTGTTGAAGAGATGCAACAAGCGCAAGGTATCATGAAAGAAGTAACTGGAATTCATCCAAATCTTGTTCGTTGTCCATATGGGAGTATGCCCGGACTTAAACAGGAATTACGGGATAAAATGGTAAGTGTCGGCATGAAAGAGTGGGATTGGACCATAGATTCTTTAGATTGGCAGTTCACAGGAAATCCAGATGCTGTTGTTCAAAAAACGATTTCTCAGGTCAGTGAAAATCGCGAAATCATTTTAATGCATGAAAAATCACAGACAGTGCAGGCGTTGCAAAGAATTATTGATGATCTTCGTAGTAAAGGTTATGAATTTGAAGTATATGATGAAGCCTCTCATTTCCCATTAAATTTTTGGAAGGATAATCGCATCTAAGTAGGAGGAATTGCAGTTGATATATAGAAACCTAGCACTTATAATAGCCTTATCAGTAACCTTGTTGTCAGGCTGTTCAGGACAAAAACCAGAAGAAAAATTATATGTGGCATTTGAAAGTGCTACAAAACAAGAAAAGACAATGTTTGAAGATACAAAAAAGTTAGCAACATTAGAAAAACAAGGACAAGAATTATATACTCAAATTACACTTGAAGGAAAAGAGAATAATCAAGTAGTAAAAGAAAAGTTAGATCAAGCTGTAACAAACATACATGATCGTGAAAAGGTATTAGAGAAAGAGAAAAACACCTTAGAAAATGCACAACATGAAGTGAAGTCTGTTGATAAATATATAAAGAAATTAGAAGATAAAAAATTACAAGAACAGGCTGAAAAAGTTCAAGATCTGTATAGAAATCGTGCTGACTCTTTCAAAAAATTACATGATAGTTATAAAAAATCATTACAATTAGAACAAGAACTGTACAAAATGCTACAAGCAAAAGATGAAAAACTTAAATCAATTACTGAGAAAGTAAAAACGATCAATCAGTCTTATGAACAAATTCATTCAGATCAGGATAGATTTAATAAATACACGAATGAGTATAATCAGAACAAATTAGCATTTTATAAACAAGCAAATATTAAAGTTAAAGAAATTAAAAAATAAAACGATTGTAAAAAACGTCGTATTTTGTGAAAGTTTTTTATAATTCTCCCCCCAAAAAAGCCAAATTCTTGATAATCAAGAGCAATTTGGCTTTTTGTGTGCAGAGTAGTCATTTTAATTAGATTCAGGATATGAAGTGTCGGAAGCAATAGATGGGAAAGACAGTGAACTACCCACCACTTAAATTCTAACGAATTAAATCCAAGAGTGTTATAATCATTGTTCGAGCAGTTTGTAAATTGGAGGATACAGTATGAAAAGAGGGATTGTATTAAAATTATTTATGTTAACAACAGCGTTATGTATGTTGATCTTGGCAACTATTTTTGTTGGACAAACCATATTCTTTAAACAATTTTATGCCAATAAAAAAGTGGATGATATCAAAACAAACATGAAATCTTTTGAAACAGATTATTTAAATAGAGGAGGAAATTCACAAGCCATTCAAAAGTTAGAACAAGATTTTTACCGAGAACATAATACATGGATTACAACATTAGATAGTAATGGGAATTTAAAGAATGTAAATGATTTTTATATAGAAGTAAAATTAGATCAGTCTAAAAATAAAGAAACTCAATTCGCTAATTCTACAATTACCATACCACTGTATAATTTCAAGGTTGCGGACGATCATGCGAGGAATATTTCAAATGAAATATTCCCTTTAGGAGAAACAGTTACTGTGAGCGGTATAGAAAAAAATGCTACATTCATTCCTTATTTGGTATTCTTCAAAACAGCAACTCCAAATTTGGTAAATACGACATTAGATAAAAAAATAAATGAACTTGGAGAAAAACTTAAAAATAAATATACAACTAAAGACTTGTCTGAAAAAGAGGACATTGATTATAAAAGAAAATATGAAAAAGAAACGCCTGTAAAATATCTAGACGGGAAAATTACAAAGGTTCAACTTTCGGGTGGGAATGAACAATCGAATTTTGTTTATACAAATAACTTATTTATGGAAAGGATACAAGAGTTTCAGGCAGACTTATTGCTAAATGAAAAGACTACTAACTATGATTCCTTACAAGAAATCGATTATGAGCAGAATGATATTAAATATAAGTTAATAATCAAACCGATAAAGGATAAGAGCGGTGCAATAATATACATTTTTTCAATGACTTCGTTGCAGCCAGTTGATGAAGCTGTACAAATGATACAAGAGTATTATGTCTATATTATTATGTTTGTGCTGCTTCTTATTTTTCTAGCTTCTTTTTACTATTCAAAAAAGATTGCAAGGCCCTTATTACAAATAAATAAGACAACCAAGAAAATTGCAAACTTAGATTTCTCGGAAAGGGTTCCAGTCATGTCAAAAGATGAAATTGGTGATTTATCTCAAAATATTAATTTACTTTCAAATACATTGCATTCACATATTGAGCAATTGCAACTAGACATAGAGAAAGAAAAAAAATTAGAAAATACAAGAAAAGAGTTTATTTCAAGGGTATCGCATGAGTTAAAGACACCTCTAAGTATTATGAAGAGTTGTATTTCTATTTTAAAAGATGGTGTTGCAAGTCATAAGAAGGAGTATTACTTTAAGGCAATGGAAAAAGAAGTAGATAAGATGGATCTGTTGATTGTAGATATGCTTGAATTAGCAAAATTTGAATCTGGTACGTATAAAATGCAGATGGATGTTTTTTATATTGACCAAGCCATTCAGCATATCTGTGAACAATTATCTTTGGAGATAACAAAAAAGCAATTAAATATTCACACACATCTTTCTACAATTGAAGTCATTGCAAATCATCGTCGTATGGAACAAGTAATCACAAACTTTATCACGAATGCTATTCGTTATACGCCAGAAAAAGAGGATATTATTATTTCTACAATAGATGAGCCAAGTCGCATAAAATTTTGTATCGAAAATAAAGGGGCCCATATTGAAGAAGATCAATTAGATAAGATTTGGGATCGTTTTACCGAGTTGATACAGCTCGTCAACGCTTACAAGGTGGAACAGGTCTTGGACTTGCCATTTCAAAAAATATTTTAGAACTTCATGGAGCTGAGTATGGAGTATACAATACAGTTGATGGCGTGTTGTTTTATTTCTATTTACAGAAAAAAGTGTAGAACGGAGGTTCTACACTTTTTTTCATTTATTTTGATAGTATCTTTACCTTTTCTTTAACGTAAAGAGAATAGGTTGATTTGTATCTAAACGTACAAAATTCCCGAAATAATATGGTGCGTTCTGTTGCAAAAAGATACAATTTTATTTAATACGTAGTTGTGTTTCGTTATCAAAGAAATGTACTTTGCCCATATCAAATACAAGTTGCATAGCCTCTCCTGTTTGATAATCATTACGTGTATCTAAACGTGCAATAAAGGATTGATTGTGTAACGTAGCATAGATCATCGATTCGGCTCCAAGCAATTCTGCAACTTCAATTTTTATATTTATAATATAATCAGGCAATGTTTCTAGCATACTTGGATTATCATAGATATGTTCCGGACGAATGCCAAGAATTATGTTTTTATTTTCATAACCTTGTTCACGTAGTGCTTCTAATTTTTTTTCTGGAATACTCAGTTTGATATGACCTAAAATAAAATTTCCATTTTCCACTTTTCCCGTAAAGAAATTCATGGCTGGTGAACCAATAAAGCCACCAACAAATACGTTTTCAGGATATTCATAGACTTCTTTTGGTGTACCAACCTGTTGTATCCGTCCATCTTTCATAACCACAAGGCGCGTTGCCATTGTCATTGCCTCTGTTTGGTCATGTGTAACATAAATGGTTGTTGTTTGTAAGCGATGATGTAGTTTAAAGATTTCAGAGCGCATGGTAACACGTAGTTTTGCATCTAGATTTGACAATGGCTCATCCATTAAAAATACTTTTGCATCACGTACAATGGCACGCCCTAAAGCAACACGCTGTCTTTGGCCACCGGATAATGCGTTTGGCTTCCGTTTTAAAAGTTCTTCTAATCCAAGAATTCTTGCTGCGTTTTGAACACGACGCTCAATTTCATCTTTTGGTAACTTACGAATTTTTAAACCAAATGCCATATTATCATACACGGTCATATGAGGATAGAGGGCATAATTTTGGAATACCATTGCGATGTCCCGATCCTTTGGTGGTATGTCATTCACATATTTTTCATCAATGTATAAATCTCCTTGTGAAATATCCTCTAATCCGGCAATCATACGTAAAGTGGTCGACTTACCACATCCAGAAGGACCAACAAAAACTATAAATTCTTTATCTTGAATATGAAGATTAAAATTCTCCACCGCTGGCACGTTATTGTCATATATTTTATAAATGTTTTTTAATACTACCTCTGTCATGTTTTTACCTCCTGTAATAAAAAGCTATATATGTTTTTATCATTTTTGTTTTCCTTTAACTTTTAAAGATGTAGTATGAATTCAAAATTTACGTATTCTTGTTGAACCTCACAAGCTTTTTCTCACCTATCCGAACGAACAATATTACTTTAGAAACCCTATTGGATAGATTTAGAGGACCAGTCTGTATCTCAAGCCATGAAACAAGTATAGGGAACTGGAAAAAACTCCTTGGGCTCAAAAAGTAGAATAAGAGAAACTGCCGTCCAATTTTGTGCAGTTTCTCTTATTTATCGTGGGCTTTTATGAAGCAATGGCCCCTGACATGGTTTATTGGGTATGTCGTCTTATTTAGTAGCTGAATAGTTACATTTATTTTTTGTTAGCTGCATCCTGAGAGATCATGTCCATAGAAAATGTTATAAAACGAGAAACTTGTACTGAATTCACTTCTTCCCCCGACTTCTCAATAGGTTGATCTAGAGCCAAATATATGTCCTTTTCTTCAAAGGTAGGTTTAATAAGGAAAGTTTCGTTTAGGATTTTAACTTGATAAAAATCCCTTTTCAGTGGATCTTTTGCACTTGAATCTGGTTTGATTACTTCTTTTTTTATCTCTAGTCCTTTTTTTTGCCCTATAGCTTGGTTCCATATTGTAAACTCAGGTTCCGCAACCTCATCTAGATACGCTAGGATTTCTTCATCACTAATTTCTTGTTTTTTTGCTACTTTATTTTGAAGTTTTTTTGCTACAGTTGTTTTCACATTTTTTCTAAATTCAGGAACTTTCTCTTTCAATTTTTCATAGTGATCATCTATTTCATTTGCTTCTTTTTTGAACTCTTCAAGAGTATAAAAGCCCTTATTTCCTACAAATATTCCTTTAAATAAAACCTCTTTATTATCTGGTTTCACATAAAACTCCCAACCGCCTAATACCTTTCCTTTAAAATGCACTTTATAATGTTCTTTCTCCTTGTTATCCGTTGAATTTGGATTTGGTTTTGTAACTTCTGCTGTTAATGAAACTGTGTATTCTTTGTCTTTTTGATAATAATTTTTTATCTCAGGGACGGAGTTAAACAATCCGTCGACAATTTCTTGATCTTCTTTTGAAAGTGTATTTTCTATAGAGAGTTTGGTTTCCTCAACAGATGCTTCTTTAGAAGTTGATTCCATTTTTTCGGCACTGTTATTTTGAGCAACCGATTTTTCCGGTCTCTCATCACCTTTGTTACTACATGCCACCATACCAGTCATCAATATGCTACTACATAACATCATAATCATTTTATTCTTCTTCAATTCCATTCCTCGCTTTGCTAGTTATTTTTATTTTTTCTTTAATTGCTACTACCTGTCATGAAATAAATACAACTTATTCGTTTATATATGTCGTCACTCGATTTTGAATCAGTGCTGCTACATCTTTAGCTGATTTTTGACCACTAAAATAAGACTTAGACTCCTCAGCAATAATGGATTCAATTTTAGTACTTTGTGGGCTCTGGACGCTTATTTCAGCAACCATTTTCTCTAACCCTTGTATATCACTCTCAGTAACGTTAATAGAACCAGTTGGACCCTCAAGTTTTCCTTTTTCCTTCAGTGTTTTGATTTGTTGTTCATATACAGCTTTATTAATTGGAAATCCATTCCCTTTACTTTGAACCTCATCAGACATTAAAAACTTAAGAAAATTCCATGCTTCCTTTTTAACCGGGGATTTCGCATTTATACCTACTGTTGTGTGCGGTGTAAAAGCAACTCCCTTTTTTTGTCCGGCTATATGTGGTTTCTGATATATTTTCGTCCCTGTTATACCCAATGAAGCTCCCGTACTGAAATAGTCTTCTATCGACATAATCATTGGTAGACGGACAAAATATGCTTCTCCTAAATTCACTTCATCTGCAGTGGCTATTTTCTCGTCATACATCTTCTTTACGTCTTCCAGCATCTGTACAAATAAATCAGACTGGAACTTTGCTTTTCCACTTGCTTTATCTACTAACTCAGCGTAATGATCTTGCACCAGAAATTGCAGCATTTGTTCTGGAGGAGTATTTCCAATAACATTTTTATGTGTTCCTTTGCTTGCTAATTCTTTTCCGACGCTTGTGAACTCACTCCAAGTCCACTCTTTGTCATTCACTTTTACTCCAGATTGTTGTATCGCTGTATCGTCCCCAAGCAGTCCACTTAGCCAAAAAGATAATGGAATACCATAAAGTTTTTCACCTGTTTTCGAATTATCTAAAACTTTATTAAAATATTGATTTTTATCAAAAGATTTATCCTGTTCCATCATTTTACTCAGATCTGTAAGCAAGCCTTTCTTCCCATACTTGTCCGCAGGCAAACCGTCTAGTACAATCACATCGGATCCTTTACCCGATAAAAATTCTGTATTCACCTTACTAATGATTTTCTCAGCAGAGGTCTCGTCTGTCTTTGATGCTTCTGTCTTTGATCCATCTTCCGGAAAAGCACCTTTTATCTGGATGTCAATTTTAGGATTCTTCTGTTCATATAGTTTCTCTGCCTGTTTTAGGGAACTAGTATCACCTAAAGTCGACAATTCGACTATCGTTTTTCCATCTTTTGTTTTTCTTTCACCTTTGCTATCACTATTTCCGCAACCTGCCACGAAGCTGATTGATAGACTTGCTACTAGCATCATACAAACCTTTTTCATTTTAAATTCTCTCCTTATTTTTGTTATTTTATCTTTACTCGTTCTCCTTTTTTCAAAGGTTCACTGGTTTGTAAAACAATTTGATCTTTCTCATATACTCCTTCTAACACGACTGTTTCTTGTCCATTGGATTCACCAACAGTAATAGGAGATTCTTCTATATAAAAGGCATTACCTAAAGGTCCTTTTTTTTCTTCTATTGTATAGACAAATGTTCTCTGTCCTTCCTTCTTAATCACCTTATTTGGTATAACCACGCCTTTAGTCAATTGTTTAGTCAGTGTAGCTTCTACCTGCTCCCCTTTTTTCAGTTCTTCTCCTTGTACTTTTACAAGAATACGTTTCTGTGGTTGTGGAGTTGCTGATGTTTGTTCAAATTGCTGTTCATCTTTTGGTTCACCTTTTTGTTCATCTTGCTGTTTACCTTGTTCTTCCGGTCTCTGATTTTCATTACTTTCTATATTTCGAATCTCTACAAGCTCACCTTCTAAAGATTTAGCATTTCTTTTCATCTCTATCTTTTCTCCAACCTTCAAGTGCGTGGCTAAATCAGCAGGTACTTGTAATTCAACTTTAAAGCCTTTACTCTCATCAGAGAGAATTACATCACCTTCATCTCTCGTAGAAAGCTGCTCCTTCTTTGCATTTATTTTTGTAACAACTCCATCGAAAGGAGCGATCAGCTTCTTGCTCATTTCTAATTCTTCTTTTAAACTTTTAATTTTTCTTTCTTGCGTACTAATCTCAATTTTTTTGCTCTCCACAGCTGTTTTGAGACTCTGTAAACTTGTCTCACTTATCCCACCATTTGGTTGACTATTTGATTTGTTTTCTTGTTGATTTTCTTGTTGATTCTCCTGTTGATTATTTGATTTGTTTTCTTGCTGATTATTTGGTTGATCATTTGATTTGTTTTCTTGTTGATTTTTTTTTGCTTCATTATAATTTGCTTGAGCGTCATTCAGTGCTAACTTTTGAATTTGAAGAGTTGCTTCTTCATCAAGAATCACTTGTTCACTCTTTTTACTATCGTATGTCACTAATAATTGATTTTTTTTGACACGGTCTCCTTCTTTTACATGCACCTCCTTCACTTTCGCCTCTATGCTACTATTACTTAACTTTGCTTCTTCTTGTGGCTGTAATTCGCCATTACCTGTAAACGTTTGTTTAAGCTCACTATTTTTTGGCTTCTCTGTAATAACCTTTGGCAAATTCCAATTCGCTAACGTATTGCTAAAGAGTGTAAGGATAATTAAAAGTCCTATAAATACACTGGAAATGATTTTAATATTTCGTTTTTTCCTTGTAACGTCCTGTTCCGTTCTATACTCCATTGTGTTCCCTCCTAAAATCTTTCCGAAGGAATGTTTATATTGTAATTCTTTATTATTCCTTCACACCTGATAACTGAATTCCCTTAATAAAATAGGACTGCGCATATAAAAATAAAAGTATCATTGGGGTCATATACAGAATAGAAGCAGAAAACCCAACCCCACGTGCCTCTTTGTTAATTTTTGATAAATAGAGCGATAATGGATGTTTGGATTCATCATTCAGAAAAATAAGCGGCTGTTCGATCATATTCCAATAATCCGCAAATAATAAAACAATAAGAGCAGCAATTCCAGGACGAATAAGAGGAAGAATAATCTTAAAAAAGATTGTAATATGGCCAGCTCCATCCATCTTAGCTGCCTCTATATACGCATCCGGGATATGCAACATGAACTGCCGGAGCATAAATACACCGAATGCCCCAAAGATTCCTGGAAGAATAATAGACGCTATACTGTTCAAAATTCCAAGTTTATCCGCCATGATATAATTTGGTACGAGCGTAACTTGGAATGGCATGAGCATCGTCAAAAGATAAACGATAAACAACTTGTCTCTTCCTCGAAATTGAATCTTAGCAAAGACATAGGCTGCAAACGATGCAACGATTACTTGACCTACTATTATTGGTACAACCATGAATACTGAATTCCAAAACATTTTTAAGAATGTCGGATTTTTCACTAATACTGTTCCATACTGTTCAAATGACACTAAATCTGGGATTAATTTTAAATTAATGAAAGGTGTATCCTTTTTCACTTCTCCAATAGAATCATAATTATATCCAATCTCATGCTCAGTCATGAATGAATTCGTCAAGGTAAATACGATTGGAAATAGCATCATGACTGCTAATATCGTCAAAAATAGCGTTAACATCCATTTGCGAAATACATTTTCTTTTTTCATCTGCTTTTCCCACCTAATTCATAAACTTTCGAAAACGACGTTCTATTGCAAACAATACGGATACAAGGATAGAAATAACCGCCACCATCAACGTGGCAGCCGCTGCCAACTTTTGAATCTCAAGCGACCCGAACATATTGTTCATATAATGCTGCATCATGTACATACTGTCATGTGGTATACTTCCAGCAATCAAGTATGCTTCTCGAAAGACTTTAAACGAATTGATAATCGACATTAATATGACAAAGAACATTGTTGGTGTTAAATAAATGAGTGTAATATTTAAAAATGTATGCATACGACCTGCACCTTCAATTTCTGCAGTTTCGTAATACTCTTTGGGGATATTTTGTAAAGCTGCTAAAAATAAAATAATGTTGTATCCGATATTTTTCCATAGATATACAATTGATAAGACAATAATTGCCCAATTTGATTTCATCCAATCAATTCGTTCAAACCCCATATTGTGCATCCATACGTTAAACGTACCGTTCCAATCGAATAAAATTTGCCAGAGCATGACAATGGAAGCAACAGGAAAGACAAGTGGTAATACAAACGCGCTTCGTAACCAATTTTGAATATATACATTTTGATTCAAACAAAGTGCCAGTAATAAGGAGATAATGATGATGAGCGGTACACTCACTGCGGTAAACCAAAACGTATTCGTTGCTGCTTTGAGAAAAGAAGCACTGCCTAGCAGTTCTTTATAATTGGCCAAACCAACAAAAGAACCATCAGTTGTGCCATCCATTAACGAATAGATCATTCCCATTACAAATGGAATCAGATAAAAAATTGAAAAACCAATTGCACTTGGCAGAAGGAACAATAATGCTATACTTGTATCCTTTTGCATAAAATCCCGAAATTTTGTTGGGGATTTTTTTTTATCTTGAAGTTTATTCAAGGATCGATGGTCGCGATCCAAAAAAACATTCCGAATATATGATCGACTTTTGTTTATTTTCATTCGTGGATCCCTCTTTTTTATGAGTCTATTTTCATAAATACATCTTACAATTATGTAGTTTAGTGGACACAGATGCAGATGAAATGCAGATAAAATAAAGAAATGAGGGATTTTAGTTCCGATGTTCATAAAACGGAATAAAAAAATGAAGGTTCCTCTTCCTTGCTTAGAATCATAAGGTGAAATCGAAAAGATAATAGATAAGCTTTATCAACTTTAGATAGGCTGGGTGGTTCTGTTGTAAAGGCCATGAATGGTTTCAATGCTTTTTATTGTATAAGGGGTATGGCGAAGGTTTAAAAGTAAGTAGAAAAATGAAAAAAATAGTAAAATACAAGCAGACCAAATTTAGAAAAAGATAGGCTCTCAATTGCATTACCTATGTATGATAGTCAGAAATCCTACATTAAAGAAATAGTTGAAGGAACTGGAATCCCTTAATATTCTTTATATAGAACGATTAATCATCCGAAACTTGAAAAAACACAGATGTGAATACTTCTGTGTTTTTTACTTTGCGTTCTACAGCAAGAACTTTGTCACTAAGCCGACAGGGAACTAGTTAATTTATGTTCAAATTGTGTCTAAACGTACAATTTTCTTTTTTCGTTTTGGTGACACTTTAAAATATTAGCTTGATGGCTATGTGATGGTACGCCAAATAGTGTAGTTAACAATCTTTTATATGTTGTGTAACTCAAAATAAAATGTTTATAAACTTAAGACTACCAAGGTATTTAGAGTTCGAGGCAGTTACACAAAATATAAGATATGGGTAAGTAAAGGAAAGAATTTTATGTTTTTTCAAATTCCTAAAAGAGTTCTATAGATCAATAAAATATGTTTTTTTGAAATTGTCACTTTTCTGTAACATAAGTGATTTATTTTATATAGGTAACTAACATGGAAAGAGGGAGAAGTTATGAAAAAAATCATACCGATAGTTGCATTAATGGGCATACTAAGTTTAGGGATGCAAGAAATGAATGTGAAAGCTGAGACATACAAATGTGCAGATTCCAAAATGGATTTTTGGAATTCTAAAAGAACAGGTACTAATTTTATGAATAGCACTTCATTACCTGAAAACTACAAAAGTGCAAAGGAAGCTCATATTGAATATGTTCGTTTAGCACCTGATAAATGGGCAAAAGATAAAGATTTCTCATTTGAAGACAAGCCAGATACATCAGGAAAAGATTTTCTTATCGGTAATGCAGATAACTATCAAGGATTAGTGAAAGAGGACGTAGCAAAATTAAAAACAGATTTAGATGCTGCACAATCACAAGGGATTAAAGTTGTACTTACAATGCTTTCATTACCTGGTGACCGTTGGCGCCAATTTAATAATAATCAGAATGATGATAGAATCTGGGAGGAAGAGAAATATCAAGAACAAGCAAGCCAATTTTGGAAGGACCTTGCTCTTGAATTAAAGGATCATCCTGCTGTGGTTGGTTACAATATTATAAATGAGCCACACCCAGAAACATCTAAGAAAAATAGATATAATGATTTTTGGACGGAAGATTATGAGAAATGGTATTCAAAAGTGAAGGGGACCCCAGCAGATTTAAATAAATTTTATCAAAAAGTTGTTACTTCAATTCGTGAAGTAGATAAAGAAACACCGATTATTTTAGACTTAGGCCTATATGCCACACCTTGGGCTTTTAAATATCTTAAACCAGTTAAAGATAAGAAGACATTGTATGCATTTCATATGTATGAGCCATATCAATTAACAAGTCAACGTGAAAATCAAAATAAAGAGTATCAATATCCTGGAATTGTAAAAGTAGGAGATTTAGAAAAACCTATGATGTGGGATAAAGATGGATTAAATAAATTCTTACAGCCTGTTCAAAATTGGTCTAAGAAGAATCATGTACCATCTAATCGGATCATTGCTGAGGAATTTGGAATTAACCGTACCGTTCCTGGAGCACCTCAATACATGCAAGACTTAATTTCTATATTCAATCAGAAGGGGTGGCACAAATCATTCTATGCATTCCGTGAAGATACTTGGACAGGAATGAATTATGAATTAGGAACAGGAAAAATAAAATGGGATGAAGAGGGGAAACCAATACGTCAAGATAATCCACTTTGGGATGTAATAAAAAATGATTTACAAGCCCATAACAAGTAAATTATTACTAAGTAATATAGTGTGTTAGGAACTTGACGGATATATTATCCGTGTTTGAGCATCTGATCTATTAGGATTAGATGCTCTTTCTTTATCCCTTGATATATAAAGGGTACACCTTATGTTGTACCTTTACGGACAAAAAATAACCAAAAAGAAATAAGGGGATATTTAAAAGTTCCTTTTACTCCCGATGTATTGACAGAAAATTTAATTATTATTATAATAATTAAATATAAAGATATAAAGATATAAAGTTATTAGTGAGGGATAAATATGTTTACAAATAAAAAAGGGATTCGAATTGGTTTAGGTTTATTTATCTTTTTATCTATAATTCAATTTACTATTGGCTATATAGAGGGATATTATAAATCTTCTACAGGTAATGAGTTGGTAATTTCAGGAACATGGAAAACTGTGTTATTAGATGCTCCTGAAGGTATACTTGTTATTTTAGGAGCAATTGCTTTATATCAATGCACGAAGAAGTTACCAGAAAAAACGGCATCTATGTAGATTCCGTTTTTTTCTGGTTTGCTATCGGTAAGTGGGGTTATGTTAACACATATATAGGATATACAGTTTGTTTGTCTAAAAAAAAGGAAAGCAGATGGCTTTCCTCAGAAATAGTATGTTGAACCAAACGGAATTGTTGAGAAATCAGTTGGATGTATGACATGATGTACAACATGATGATGTATAACATGTGTAAAGAAGGGATTTTGTGCCATCGTTTGGTGAATTGCCTGTTCTGTCACTTCTCCAGAATGTAAGGTGATAGCGATTTGTCGTGCGTTATTAAAGTATGGGCTTATCATACTAATTCGTCTCACTCCTTTATAACAGTTGGCTTGCCTTTTTACATGTTATGTCTATGTACTGAACAAAGAGCTTATTTTATTGAGATTTGGTTACCGAAAAGCCGAGCCTAATTTGTGTACTGCCAGTATTTCGGAAAAAACCATGCTAAGGGTTTGGAATATTGAAAGTAACAGGAGCATTATAATATTTCGTTTACTACCGATAACTTGACTTATGTAAAAAACTAGTATGGATCTAGTTTTTTTGTTTATGGATGTTTTAACCTCTTTATTTAAAGTGTTTCGAATGTATACTTTTGTTAGTGATTTTGCTAAAAATAGCTAAATTCGGATAAGGCTAATGAAATCAATGTTTTGAAAGTAAACTAATATTAAAAAGTTTACCTTCATTTTTATTGAAAATATTTTTTTGAAGGGTATGAGATATATTTTGACCGAAAAACTGAAAATTAAAATATTTAAATGTATAATAAAGTACAGAAGATATTGAAGAAAAAATAGAGAAGAGGGAATATCGTATGACTAGTTTGAAAAATGTTCTTGAGCTTGATTTTGCATATCTTGAAACCTTTACTAGCCGAATAGAGAAATCATGGGGTTCTATATTTTGTAATGAAAATAACCCATGTTATTATGATGCAAATCATGCACATGTAAGTGTAGTAAGTTTAAATCCACAAATGATAGTAGATGAAGTAGTCCATTTCTATAAGACTAAAAATATAATACCTAGATTTTATATATACAATTTAGATATGCAAGAAAAACTGATTTCTGAATTACAAATAAAGAATTTTGGGTTTGAAGAATTAATAAGTCCAATCCAATTATGGAATAAGAAATTAACTAAAAAAGATAAAAATGAAAAAGTTACTATTGAAAAGGTATCTGAATTAAATTTTGAAGAAGCTTTAGATATTGAATGTAATATAAAAGAGTTTGGAGGAGGCGAAGTTAGAAAAAAAGCTTTTCAAGAGGAATTTCACCATCCAGCATTCACTCACTATCTACTTCGTTATAATGGAGTAGCATGTTCCATCGCTTGTATTTTTGAACATGAAAAACAGGCTAGAATGGAAAGTGTAGCTACAATTGAAAAGTTTAGAGGTAAAGGATTAATAGGTGAACTCATTCACTTTATTCAAAGTGAAGTAATGAATAGAGGACTAGATAATCTTTGGGTGATCCCAATTAACGAAACAGTAGAAAAAGTGTATGAAAAGTATGGATTTGAAACAGTAGAAAAAATTAAAACGGGACATGCATTTTTAGAAGGAAAAAGCATTAAAGAAATTCACGAGGGATAGAAAAAATTAACTTATTTTGCTGAAGATAATTATTTAGTTAACAAGTGTATTGAAAGTAAACTAATAATAAAAGTTTAATTCGCTCATTTTACAGTATTTTCTAATTTATTTGTGCTATATTTATTAGAAAAGGGGATGAATTAATGCTGAAATTTATTTGGTCCTTAGTTTTTGCTCTTATAATTTTTGGGGTGGTACGTGGTCCACTTATACCATACATATCTTCAAATCAAAACATTGTTGCTATTTTAGTTATTTTTACAGTGGTTATTATTAATTCTTGGATTATTGATTTAATAGTTTATATAAGAAAAAGAAGACTGAACTAGAGAAGTGATCTAGTTCAGTCTTCTTTTCATTTAATTGAAAGTAAACTAATATTTAAAAGTTTACTTTCAAAACAAGCCGAACATACCAAAAACAAGAGGGAAACATAAAAAAATAGCCTTATTAAGGATCTTTTTTTATCTACTCGTTAACTTTTTTCATTTTACTCACAAAAAGACTAATTATACTGATAGCTAAAAATGCATAACCCATTGGTAGTAAATAGAATGGTTCTACAAGAGTACCATCCGATGCAACTTTAGATCCGATAGTATTATAACTAACTAGAGATCCTATCCCTAGGATAAATGGTATTAAAGGTAAAATATATTTTTTCATTTTAAAACCTCCACATGTAAGAACTATTTGATATTAAAATAAGTGATTTTATGTATTTCTTATACATTTATTATCACATTGAAATAGTAAATGAACTATCTAATAACCTTACATAAATATGACAATCTTGTAAGATTTCATAAATGGGGTAGCGTCAGGATTATGCGGATTTACAACGATAACGAAACAAACCTAGTCATATTAAGGGTTTGAAAGGCGTGTATCAATATAGTGTACTCTATTGAGATAAGTGTAGCGTACTGGTTAAATCATAGTTAGGAGTGTCTCATAAGACTTGTATCAAAAATGAGGTGTTACTTTGCGAAAAATCGGTTATATACGTGTCAGTTCAACTAGCCAAAATCCTTCGAGGCAAATTCAACAATTAAATGAAGTCGGAATGGATATTATTTACGAAGAAAAAGTTTCTGGGGTTACAAAGGATCGTGAGCAACTCCAAAAAATGTTAGATGATTTACAGGAAGGCGACATTATTTATGTTACAGACTTAACTAGGATAACTTGGAGTACCCAAGACTTATTTGAATTAATTGATTACATAAGGAGAAAAAAGGCTAGTTTAAAATCCCTAAAAGATACATGGCTTGATTTATCAGAAGATAACCCATACAGCCAATTTTTAATTACGATAATGGCTGGTGTTAACCAATTATAAAGAGATCTTATTCGTATGCGGCAACGTGAAGGGATTGAATTGGCTAAAAAGGAAGGTAAGTTTAAAGGTCGTCTGAAGAAGTGGGATTTAGTAAACCTGACAAACGCATATTTGAATTAGCATTAAATAAGCTTAATGTGCAACGGGAAGACGCATTATTCGTTGGAGATGACATAGAAAAGGATATTGGTGGTTGTTAAAATGCAAATATAAAGGGCATATGGTTCAATCCTCATATGATCAAGAATGATACCGAAATAAAACCATATGCCGAGATCAATTCTTTTGATAGATTATTAAGTTATTTTACATAATAAACATTATCGGTCGAAACATGTTAAAGTCGTAATTACACATAAAGAAAAAGAATCCCTTATGATTATGGGATTCTTTTTCTTGTTTAAAGTTTGCTCACACAAATGATCTGCACATCAATTCATCCTTGATATACAGATCATTTGTATGATGATTTTTAAAAATAAGTGCAAAGAATTATATTACATGAATGCTTTTATAAGTGTTGTTACTAATGGAAGTAATCCACCTAAGAATGTTAAAACTGCTGTTGCGATCGCCATAATCATTTCCTCCTTTTTAATATTAAGATATTATGAATCTTTATACTCTCATTATAGTAAGCGCTTGCAATCTTATCAATACACTTCGATATGTAATATTGCATATAAATAATTTATATATTTAATTAAAAAAGATAAACTATAAAGCTAATGAACATGCGGGTTTCCTTTCTTGTTTGTTAGTTTCATCTGCAAATACGTCAGACCTTTGAAAGACTTTTGTAACATTTATGAAAGTAAATTGAAAGATATGTATAATAAGATAAATATATCGAAAGTGATTTTATTTTAGTACGAAGTAACAAGTATAAGCAATGTACGGTATAATTTCATCTTTTGAATCCCCCTTATATAATGACATAGAATATGTATTCTATGTCATTATTCGTGTAATTAAAAAATTTTAGATTCCTATATTCTCAATGAACTGTTAATTTTTAAATAAATTCACCAATTTAAACTACCATATAAAACTTACTTTCATTTTTTTCACTTATGAAATCTTACAAAAGTGTAATTTTTATGTAAGGTAATTAGATAGTTTATTTACTATTTCAATGTGATAATAAAAGTATAAGAAATAATAAAATTTTAGATATTATAGGAGAGTGCTAGTAATGATTGTAACAACAACTTCTGCCATTCAAGGAAAAGAAATCATTGAGTATATTGACATTGTAAACGGTGAAGCAATTATGGGTGCAAATATCGTACGAGATCTATTTGCTTCTGTTCGTGACGTTGTTGGTGGCCGTTCTGGTGCATATGAAAGTAAACTGAAAGAAGCACGTGATATTGCAATGGAAGAAATGAAAGTTCTTGCGAAGCAAAAAGGTGCAAATGCAATTGTTGGTATTGATGTAGACTACGAAGTCGTTCGTGATGGAATGTTAATGGTGGCCGTAAGCGGTACGGCGGTACGTGTGTGAATAGATAGAATGTAGATTTTTCTATAGTTGTTATGTATTTTCTATAAATATAGATACATTATGTTTTTGAACGGATCACAACACATAAAAAAGGAAGAGAATTATAAAAATTCTCTTCCTTTTTTATGTGTTCATAGATTTAGTGATACAGAGAAACCTTGATACGACTGCAAAATCGTTCCAAAATTTGGACTTTGATATTTAGGAACACTCTTTTTATCTTAGTTTATACCGTACCAAAAGCTGTACCTTTTGGAACAAAAAAAATTCCTATACCAGTTAAGATTTTGGAAACAGAAAATTTTAAATACATAATGTGAATTTTTTTAATAAGAACAATTAGGAGTATAAATTCAAAAGCAACAACTAGAAGACTATATTTCAGCTGTAAATAAAAACGTAACTATCATAGAATTATTGCCATCAATAATAGATGTTCTACCAGTATATAGGTCCCACACATCATCGCCTTTTCCAGCATTCGTAACATCATGTTGGAGCATTTGTCTTGCAATGACAATTTCTCCACCCTTGATGCTATCTGACAAACTTCCACAAATTCCTGTCATATATATTTCGTCAGGATGAAACTCTGATATAAGTAATTGTGTACAACTAGAACAGTTTGTTTTTCCAACACCACTTATAACGGATATAATCTCTAAATTGTTAATATTATGATGATAGAATTCTCATGCGGCAATTTTACGAACTTTTCTACTCGGGTATTCTTCGTGTAAATAATTGAGTTCAGGTTGCCAAGCTCCAATTATTCCTATCCTCTTCATTTTTATCCTCTCCTTGTCCAAATTATACCAAAAAGATCTTGTTTTAGGATATAATATAATCAGAATGTTAAGATGAATCGAAATATTGATATGTTAATACAAAAGGTAGGTAATTATATGATTCGTGAAGCTGAACCAAAAGACAGTAATGTAATTGAAAATTTATATAAAAAATTAGCACCGCATAGTAAAAACATTAAGGTTTTACCAGAAAGAATTGAGCAGATAAGGAATGATTCTAATAATTTCTTATTTGTTTATGAGGAAGATTGTAAAGTTAAAGGAAGTATATTTATGACTTTTTGTCTTGATCCAGGATACCAATTTAGACCATATACTGTTCTAGAGTATGTGATTGTAAATGAAGATTTTCGAGGTAATGGGATAGGTGAAAAGTTACTAAAGCATGTAGAGCAAATATCAATTGCAAGAGGATCCACAAGAATTATCTTATTAAGTAGTACAACTAGAATAGAAGCACATAAATTCTTTGCTAAAAATGGTTATGATGGAACTATAAGTAAGGGCTTCAAGAAATATATACCAATTAATTAAGTTTGATATATAAGAACCACTCTTAGCTATAGTAGTGGTTTTCTTAATTGTTTTTAAATTAATTAACACATTAAAGAAAGTCATCGTGAACAACTTAAAATAAGCATTTTGTGTCAACGATGCATAAAATTGTCGTTATGGGGATAAATCAAAACCTTAGGTTGATGGCGATGGGAACCCTTATATAACAAAGCGTCGAGATCAAAGCATTAAGTAGCTCTAGACAAAGAACAAGCCGATTTCCTTAACGTACAGAAAATTGGCTTGTTGATTCGTTACTCGTTAAAAATGCTTGTAAAGCTTCTAGAGGTTATCATATCAAAAAAAGAAAATTTTACGTTAAACAAAAACATTGTTTACCAAAAAACAATGTTTTTGTTTAATTTCTTAATGAATTCATTCACCTGGGACTTTCTTTTTTATTTTTATGTTGTGTAATGACGGCGAGTTTATCCCGCATTAACGGACAGTAACACTCCCACCTCAAAATTCAGCGAAAGCAAAGAAGTTAGGTGGGAGTGTTACTGTCCGTAAAAGCCCGATTCGTTCAACTAATAATCAGTGGGGGATGAAGAAAACCCCCACTGATTAAAGTTTCACTTTATGTTTCTTTATCTCAGCAAGCTCATCACAGGTATAACTAAAAATTCCAGATGCTTTTACTGGATTCGAAGTTATCGTTGCGAGTTTTCGCTTCTCTCCTGGTAGTGCATGAAAAAGTTTCATTAGGTCAAAAGAAGCACTACCTGGTTTTATATTTGGAAATTCCTGTTTAATATATTTTAGAGCTAAAGGACCATTCATTTGACCATTATTGTCACTTTTTAAGTAATATGTTTGCCAATTTGTCAGCGCAATACCAGTATTCCCTGCATCTAATTGTTTTTGTGTAATATAATACGTATCATGTTCATATAGATCTGAGGCATCGGGATTTAAGTCCACTATTATACCAGCTTGCTTAATCAGAAGTTGTTGACCATGTTTTATCGTTTTATATTCAACTTTCCCATCTTCATAGAAAACTTTAATTTTTTTAGAAAAGTTTTGGTTCTTATAATAATCATACACACTAATGCCAAATTCTCCTTTGTTAAAAGTAGGAGCTTTGTAAGCTCGGTTTTCATTGTTAGCTGTATAATCATATTTAGCACTTTGTTCTGATAAAAGAATAACAAAAGGCTCTTTTAGAAACGTATCATAGGTATCTCCAAATGTTGTAAGAATCGTTTCTCTTGTATCAACGTCTGCTTTCACTTTATGTTTTGTAATTGGGTTGAAACTGAATAAGATTCCCATCGCTATTCCTACAGGGGAAATTTTTTTTATACTTCTCTTTATCTTTTCTTTCATGACTTTGTTCCTTACTTTCTAAATATACTGTTACCAACATGTTTAAATTAATATCGGTAAGTTTATCTTAATTTAAACCCCTTTCAAATTTCTTTCGTAATTGTTACAAAAGTCTTTCTTTGACTTTCTCTGTTTTCGTAAGAATTGTTGCTATCTTGACCATACTGATAAAAGGTTGACTTTCAACTAGTACATTGGAGTTAAAGGAGGGTTAACATGAAAGATGAATTAAGTATAAATATCTATTTAGATGAAACTGATACTCCGTTTTCAAGATATTATAGCTCAGATGATGTTCACCTAAGCTCTGACCTTGAAGATTTTCTTTTGTCAAAGCTACGCAGTGGCAAAAGAAAAGAAGTTGAAATATTTTTTTTAGGTCAGAATGATTTTGACGAAAAGTTACTGAAGACTGCCACATGTAACACTTTTTCTAACATCTTGAACGAAGAGGAATATACATATGCTAGAAATGTCAATAAGGCTATTGTTTTGTTTGTGGTTGGTATTATTGTTGGGTTGATATACTTGAAGCTTTCAAGCAATCATGCCTATATTGCAGGAGTTTTAAGCATAGTGTGTTGGGTTTTTGTTTGGTCAGGTACAGAGATTTATTTTTTTGAAAATCAGCAAATCAAACAAAATATTAGAAAATGTAAGGATATTCTAAATTCCAACATACACAAAAAATAGAATGCTAGTAAATATTTACATTCGCGAAGCTGATTTTCGGATTCTATCTTGTACTTGGAAGTCGTGATGAAGATTAATATCGCCATACGAAGAAAGCGTTCATAAATACCTAAGACCTGGATTTAATCTGAGGTCTTATTTTTATCGCAAAAAAAACAACAATCTATACGAAAAGAGCCGTGACTTTAAAGAAGTTTAACCAATATGAATGAAAAACAAGCGAATTTCAGTCTCTAATTTATGTTAACAATAATGTGTCTACTTCTTCTATGTTTAACCGATGAATTTTGAAAAGGTTTTTAACGGTATGCTATGAAACGATATCAATTTGATTTTAGTTAAGAAGCAAATATGGAGAGTTAGGAGAAATTGGTGTGAGAGATCGCTCAGATGGAAAACAGGGAAGTGAATTTTGGTTTACTCTTCCCATCACATCAGAAAAAAATAAGACCGCTGAAAGACTTTTGTAATATTTATATTATAGAAATGAAAGACTTTCTTGTTACTATACCACTAAACAGTATACTACAGGAGGACTTTTACTTTATGAAAAGAAAATATGTATTGCTTATAGGAGGTTCCATAATTGTTGGGGGAATTTTATGGTCATTGTTCCGCCCCGAGAAATTATTTATTGATAAGCAAGTGAATGAAGCATTGCCACAAACAGAAATACAATCAAACAAAACAAAACAACAAGAAGAACGAGTAATAAGTACAGGTCAGTTTCAAAACGGTGTTCATGAAACAACTGGAACGGCAACGATCCATCAATTAGGGGATGGAAAACGTGTTTTACGACTTTCAAATTTTTCAACTTCTAATGGACCAGATGTTCGAGTTGTATTAGTTCCTACGAATCGTTTGAAAAATAACGAAGATGTTAAAAACCATCAGTATATTGAATTAGGAAAGTTAAAGGGAAACAAAGGAGACCAAAACTATGAAATTCCTGAAGGGATAGATGTAAGCACATACGGTTCGGTTTCTATATGGTGTAAGAGATTTAATGAAAACTTTGGTGCGGCTTATTTTGAAAAGTAAGAAAGAACATAAAAATGAGGCTTGTGTACATGTCCCATGCCTATTAACTTAAGAACGAAAACAAAATAAACTTTCGTTCAAATGAACTAAAAAAACTCTTGAAATACTTTTTCCCTTAAAAATGAGCATGCCAAATAAACATAGATAGGCATCATTTTTAAAAATGATGCAGCTTTCTTTTGTCTTCTCAATCCATCATACTCATAGACAACACCCATAATATCAAAGACTGTTTTCTTCTCATATCGATGAGATTTCCGACCATTTTCTGTACTAGGTGGAATAGGCGGATTAGAATCTTTGTTATTCTTACGATTAGTCAACCTATATTTTTAGATTTTTGATGAACTGGATATCACAAAATGTAGGTATCCATTCTCATA
>NZ_JAEHBX010000048.1:0-39336 GCF_016483395.1 Bacillus cereus group sp. N21 | reverse complement strand
CCAAACTATAGAAGATCTAGCTAAAAAAGTAGCTTAGATTTAACTTTTTTGTGTCCAAAATATTGACTCAAATCCATATTCTATTTTCTAAATATAATTATAAATTAAATAAATATATTTGTAATTAAATATCTTTATTGGATATTTATGTTTACGGATGATATGGATAACAAAGTATTTTTATCTATTATTAAAAGTTTACTTTCAACGGTTCACTACATACTTATAATTTAATATGCACATTAATAATAGTGTAATATAGTTAAAAGGTTCAGTCCTATCATAAATATATTGACTCAAATCCAGGGAAATATTCAATGACTGGAAAAGTAAAATACGTAAATCTAATCTATTGTTGGTTGTATTCTACATATTCAGAAAATAACAAGTTTTATTTTTACAAAAAATGTTTATTCTGCCTTGTTTTGTATTGTGTGATTATGGCATATTACAAAGTATACATATTTAATAGATTTCTAAATTTGGAGTGATCAAATGCAGCCATTAGAAAATGAAATTCATCCGAATATGGTTAAGGTGTGGAAGATCCATGCATTAATTGGTGCAGGGGTACTTGTAAGTATCGTTTTAGCATATCTCTTTTTTATGATCAAGTTTAATTGGTGGGGTTGGTTGTTTAGTATATTGGTCGTTGCCACGATTATATATACGCCACTAGACTATTTTATCTTTCCGAAACTACGTCAGCGTTATTATAGCTATCGATTAGATGAAGAAGAGATTGAAATTCAAAAAGGGATGTTTATTGTAAAGCGTGTGTTAGTTCCAATGATTCGTGTTCAGCATGTGACGATTGAACAAGGGCCGATTATGAGAAAATATGAACTAGCAGAATTACAAATTTCAACGGCAGCGACTTCTCATAGTATTCCAGGACTAACAAAGAGAGAGGCAGAACAGTTGAAACGACAAATTGGGGAACTTGCGAAAGTGAGTGATAAGGATGTATAAGAGGCAACATCCGATTACTATATTATTTGATATAAGGATTTCTAGTTTATTTCCCCTTATTATCATTGTTTTATTTGGTCCTAAAGATGAAGTAGAGCCTTGGTACTTATTTCCCATTTTCATTCTAGGTTTTTTGTTGATTTTGGCCATATTTTCGTTTGTGAAATGGTACTTTAAAGTGTATTGGATTGAAAATAATATTTTACATATAAAACACGGGGTATTTGTCAAAAAAGAAAGCTATTTAAATAAAGAGCGTGTGCAAACAATTAGTACAGCTTCAAATATCATCTATCAGTTATTTGGGTTAAGGAAGCTTAAAATTGAAACGGCTGGTGGTGGAAAGGACCCAGAGGTGACGTTAGCTGGAATTAAGGAAGAGCAAGCGAAAGAATTAATCGCCTTATTAAATAAAGTAGAAAGTAAGAAAACTTTAAAAGAAGAGGAAACCCTACCGTCAGAAACAAATACAACTGTTTATCAGTTAACGCCAAAAGAAATTTTGCTAGCATCTATTACATCTGGTCGGTTCGGTTTATTATTTTCTGGGTTGATTTTCCTTTATACACAGTTTGATAACGTTCTTCCGAAATGGTTAATAGAAAAAGTAGAAACGTATGTGAAAGACAATAGTGTGTATGATTTGTTATGTATGGTTGCTATTTTAATTGTAATCTCATGGATCATTTCTACAATTGGTTATGCTTTAAAACATGCGAACTTTACAGTGCAGAGAAATGGAAATGAAATTCGTATTTCACAAGGGCTACTTGAAAAGAAAGAGATTGTGTTAAAACTGCACCGGATTCAGGCATTGACAATGAAAGAAGGAATCCTTCGTCAACCGTTTGGGTATTGTTCTATTGAAGTAGAAGTCATTCAGAGCATAGATACAAATAATATGAATGTCATATTGCACCCGCTCATGAAGAAAAAAGATGTGCAAGAGTTGCTGGCATATTTAGATTTGCCTTATGAAATGGAAGAGGAGATCGTCCATTTACCGAAAGCAGCATTACGCCGTTATCTCATTATGAGTTGGATGATTTTTGTAGCTGTAGCAGTACCGATTATAGGAGCGAGTGTATATTTTCAGCAATATAGTGCTTTATTTGTATTAGTGCCATTATTTTTGTTCTTTACGATTCTTGGATATGGCAAGTATAAAACGGGTGGATATGCGATAAAATCTGATCAGTTAACGCTTGTGTACAGGGGCATTGCAAAGTATACAGGATTTGTGAAAAGAAAACATGTACAAGCAATGACAAAAACGCAATCATACTTTCAGCGAAAAGATAGATTGTATACGTATATTGTAGCAGTAGCTTGCAGTGTTGCGGGACGTCATTATGAATTGAAGCATGTGCGTGAAGAGGATGTAGCCCGTATTCATGAATGGTATAAGCAAAAATAAAAAAAAGTTAGATATATAACCCGGATAGTGGATAATTCAAAAATTCTATTATTCGGGTTTCTTGTATGTTATTGCATGTATTTTATGGTCATTTTTAAGATAGAAGTGCTTTTGACGCAAGTATTGTGAAAGAGGGAAGAGATAGGTGAAAATTAGAATTCAGTGCAGGCGATTATAATTAGAGACAACTAAATATTAACGATTAAGAAATATGACTATAACAAGTTCATCCCGCATTAACGGACAGTAACACTCCCACCTCAAAATTCAGCGAAAGCAAGGAAGTTAGGTGGGAGATGAACTGTCCGTAAAAGCCGGGGGAAACTTTAAAAGAAGCTGTTGTCAGAGAATGTTTGGAGGAAACTGGATTAAAAGTACAAGCAGGAGAATTGCTATTTGTAAGTGAGTATATAGGAAAGAATCATGAACATGCCGAGTGGGATCGTAATGTACATGTCGTTGTTCATCTTTTTGAATGCCTGTATCCGGATGACGATCGTTCTTTTGGGGAAGGGACAGAATTTGATCCTGATCAACTAGCACTTGAATGGTTGCCGCTAGAAGACCTTTTAAACACAAACCTTTATCCAAAAGCAATCATACCGTTCTTAACAGAATATGGTCTTCAAAGTAGGAAGTCCGCAATTTATGTTGGGGACATGGGATAATATGTAGCAATTCGTAAATGAAAATGAGAGATTCAGTCAAAGTTAAAATCGTAACTAGATGAATATAAATGATAGAAAACAGCACCTCTTTTCCCTTGCATTAACTGCCCGTAAAGAAGCCTCTCACTGATTAAAGTTTCACGTTATCTAGTTAAAAATAGACACTTATAAGCATATGTTGTGGTTAGGGAACCTCAATAAATATGTGAAGATTTATTGTAGAGGAGAGAAATGTGATGGGATTAACAATTTTACATATAGAAGATGATAAAGAAATTGGATTATGGGTAAGTGAGTTTTTTACTGAACGGGGATATAAAGTGATTTGGTTAAAGTCTGGCCATCATGCATTTGAATACATGGAACAAACGGACGTTGTTATTATGGACATTATGCTTCCGGGGCTTGATGGTTATACGGTTGGACAGCGAATGAAGCAAAAGTTCCCTGAAATACCAATTATGATGCTCACAGCGAGAGCTTCAATAGAAGATAAACTGCAAGGGCTTGCTTTTGCAGATGATTATATGACGAAGCCGTACCATCCTGATGAACTCGAGGCCCGCATTCATGTTCTCTTAAGGCGACTCGGTGTGGTTTCTCCGGATCATATACAGTTGAACCATTTAAGTATTGACCGGAAAGCCAACCGTATTTTGAGTTCACAAACGAATAAAGAGATTGTCTTAACTGGTAAACAGTTTCATATCTTTATGTTTCTCTTCAATCATCCAAATCAGATTTTGACTCAAAAGCAAATATATGAAGCTGTGTGGGAAGATTCATATATAAAAGGGGATCGGACTCTTATGGTCCACATTCGTCATTTGCGTGAAAAAATAGAGATTGATCCCAGTCATCCTCAGATTATCGAGACGATTCGCGGCATCGGGTATCGGTTGAAGTTATGAATATTCGAAGATCGCTCGTTACCAAATATTTATTATTGATCCTTGCCTCTTTATTCATGTGGCCTATTTTGCCAGCAATCTATTATTTACCTGACATTTTGCTTAAACAAGATACGATACATGAGCCACTGGAAATAGAAAAAATGTGGGAACATGAAGCTGAACAACTAAATGAAGCTAATGAGAATACAATCAATGAAAAGCTCGGTAAGATACAAGGACATTATCCGAAAGCTGAGCTGTTTTGGGTCGATAAAGCGGGGAAAACCCATGTGATCAATCAGCGTATCGTAGAGATTCCTGATCAATGGACACCTTTGAACCTCATCAACTATCTCGATAGGAAAAGGCAACAAGATATATTCACTGTGACAGCTATGATTGATAAAGATGGTGAACAAGGATTTATGGTATTTCATATCCCAAAATCTATTACGACGCTTGCGATTCAGCCAGTAAATGGAGATCTCTTTTTAATCCTTATTATTTTTGTCGTAGGTGTTTCGATTGTAGTGGTATCTGTGTTGTTTTTTTTAAGTATTCGCAAAAGACTTGTACAACTTCAAAGCGCAATGTCAGATACCGTAAATGATGGAATACCTGATAAGGTTACAGTCAATAACAGTGATGAGATTGGACAATTGGAAAAAGCCTTTAACAGGATGATCAATCAGTTAAAAGACAGCCGGAAGCGCGAGAAGGAAGAAGAGTATCTACGAAAACAATTGATTGCGAATATCTCTCACGATTTACGGACTCCTTTAACCGTTATTAGACAGCATGCCTACTCCATTCAGAATAACCCCTCATCCTTAAAAGCAACCGCATCGGTACAAATTATCGTCAACAAACTAAATGATGTTGGAAAATTACTTGAAAATCTTCTTACTTACACATTACTTTCAGCTGGAAAGTATCCATTAGAGAAGACAAACATAGATGTGATTGAAGAGTTATGTAATGCTGTCGCCGAGTGGTATCCGGTTTTTGAGAAAGAAGGCTTTGAAGTGAATGTCCATTTGGCTGACTGTTCATTGATTTGGGAGGTGGATCCTCTCTGGCTGCGTAGTATATTGGATAACCTGTTTCAAAATGTCATTAGGCATGCCAGTTCTGGCGGATATATTTGTGTAGAAACAATTGATCGTGACGGCGACTTATTTATGGTCATCAGAGATAAAGGGCGGGGAATGGAGCACCACTCAGAAGCAAAAGGAGCGGGCATCGGGCTATCCATCGTTTCACTCATGACCAGGGAAATGGATGTTTTTTGGGAGGTATCCAGTTCTCCGCAAGGTACATGGCATTATTTAAGGCAAAAATTAAACTAGATTTAAACTTGAGGTCACCTCGATTTTCCATTCGCTCAATACAATGGATATCGAGGTGATTTTTTATGAGAGTTAAAAAAAGAAAGGGGCTGTGAGCAGGTTAGTGTCAAATTTGGATGCATGTGTATAAAAAAAAACGGGGTAGATCAGTCTCAAGAAAATAATAGGAAAGGGTGTTTTTTGAGTGGATTCAAAGACTTCCATTGACAAATCTAACGTGGATACAAATTCTGCATTGCCTTCACCAAAGAAAAGAGAAGGAATGAGCCTAAAGCGATGGCCATCTTGGATTGGGTATATAGCCATTGCTTGGTCAGCCATTTATGGATCGATGCATCTTTACTGGTTGCTTGGAGGAGAGGGGTATCCTTTTAAGAATGAAGATGGTATGGATTTGTTTGCTGGAAAGGTTACTTATCTTCCGTCCCAGGTTGGAGGTATCATATTTGTTGTTCTTTGTCTGATAGGTATATTGGTTGGATTTTCAATGAGGAAGCCAGTGGAAAAGACTTTCCAACAGCGGCTTATCCTCATTTATGCCTGGGGGTGGGCGGCTGCTTTACTCCTCTTTGTACCGGATGCCAGTCTGATTGCGGCCATGGCTTATGCTTTTTTATTAAAATTTAAATTTGACTGGCTGATGCTCAATCAAATTATATGTGCTCTAGGAGGAATATCTTGGGGGTTTTTCGCTGTAGCTTATCGAAGAAAAATACGCCATGCATGTGAATATTGCGGAAGGAAAGCGGACGGGAAAACATCTCTTCTCATGCGATGGAGTCGATGGATTACCTATCTTGCGGCTCTTGCTCCTATTCCATACGCAATTACGCGCTATGCTTGGGCATTGAAAATCCCGCTAGGAATTGACGCGAAGTTTTTGCAGGACTTTTCAAATGTTAACCCAGCGCATCATATTACTGAATGGGCTTTCGGATCGATATGTATCGCCGGTAGTATTCTTACGCTGGGTTTGATCCAAAAATGGGGTGAAACCTTCCCGCGATGGTTCCCATTCGTTAACGGTAAAAGGGTGCCAATCCTGCTGGCGGTGATTCCAGCATCGTGTGTAGCGATTGCTGTAACCGCTGCTGGCTTCACCTTTACTTTCGCTTTTATCGCGGTTAAACTTCACCTCGTGTCTACAGATAATATTTTGTTGAGTCACATTTGGGGTTCAATAGGGCCAATGCTTTTATGGATTCTCTGGGGAATAGCGCTAGGTCTTGCTTCTATCGCTTATTATCATCGTAGACGAGGTCAATGTAGTTACTGTGGTAGAAATGAAGTGGAAAGTATTTCAAGATAAAAGGGCGATGAGTTCGTGGAAGACAGAGAAAAAAGCTGTAGCTTCTCCTCAATCGAAGTTACAGCTTTTTTGTTTAAGCTAACACATCAAAAGTAGTCACAAAAGAAGGTCTTGAAAAAATGCTTTTTTGCGGCTCTGCATTTGTTTGTGCAGGGCGTTTTTTATGTGCATTTTCGAAAGAACGTGACTCTGTCCAATCTTTAAAGTTTTGTTCATTTTCCCACATTGTCATAATGACATATGTATCGTTACTTAATGGGCGAAGAACGCGGATTGCTTGGAAACCAGGCTCATTTTCAATCAGTCCTGCACGGTTTTTGAAACGATTTTCAAAAATAGGACGGCCTTCATCTGTAACAGAAATGTTGTTACACACAATATAGCCAGGTTGTCCTTTAAATTCCCCGACAGCATCTAGCACGTCATATTGAAGTGATCCTTCTACAGTTTCCTCGGTATTTTCTTTATAAAACATATCTTTCTCATCACTCTTTGCAGTGAAATGTGGTTGTTCTAGAGGTGTTTCGTATGAAATAATCGCTTTCATTGTAATGCCCCCTTTATGAGTTTAGTTTCATTATAGCAACTCTTACAAAAAACTTCGAAGATTATATACATAAAGATAATCGTTTTTCAAATAATAAACATACCATCATTTGGAAAGAAGGACGATGTATGAAGAAAATAAAGTGGAGCCTAATGGGCGGCGTAGCAGTGTTTGTAGTGGCGATTGTATTCTATAAACTGATTGTGTTAGCTGGTGGTTATATAATGGATGAAAAACGGCTTGTTTTCCACTCTTCATCACGTATCGTTGATCAGCGAGGAAAAGAAATTACGAAGTTATATGTAGAAAATAGAGAGCTTGTACCAATTGAGCGAATTCCAAAACATGTAGCAGAGGCGTTTATAGCTGTAGAAGACGCTAGATTTTATGAACATTATGGAATCGATTACCCTTCTGTTTTTCGCGCGTTGTATAAAGACATTTTAGCAGGAGAGAAAGTGGAAGGCGGAAGTACAATTACGCAGCAGTTAGTTAAAAATGTTTTTTTAACTCATGAAAAAACATTTACACGTAAATTAAAAGAAGTGGCAATCGCTCTTCAATTGGAACATAAATATACGAAGCAACAGCTTCTTGAAATGTATATGAATCATATTTATTTTGGTCATGGTGCTTACGGGATTCAAGCAGCGGCGAAATTGTATTTTAATAAAGATGTAGAAAAATTAACAGTTGAAGAAGGGGCGATGCTTGCAGGTCTTCCGAAAGCACCGAATGGATATTCTCCCTTTTTATATCCAGAAAAGAACAAAGAGCGCCGTGATTTAGTTTTATCTCTTATGCATAAACAAGGATATTTATCAGCTGAGGAGAGTGTTCGTTACCAAGGAAAGACAATTGCTCTTTATAAAAGTTTAGATGAGCGAGAACTTGCTTATATACCATATGTGGATATGGTTGTAGATGAAGCAGCACAGTTATATGGTTTGTCACATCAAGAAGTGCTTCGCGGAGGATATACATTTATTGTATCTATGGATGAAAAAATTCAAAAAGTAGCTTATGATCAATTTCAAGATGCACGAAATTTTCCAGGTAAAAAAAACGGGGCACAAGGTGCTTTTTTATTAATGGATAATGCAACTGGAGGAATTAAAGCCGCAATTGGCGGAAGAGAGTATGTCCCAAGAGGATTTAATAGAGTGTTTGCGAAAAGACAGCCAGGGTCTGTTTTAAAGCCGCTCATTGTGTATGCACCAGCGCTGGAAACAAAAAAATATAATCCGTATTCTTTATTAACAAACGAGCAAACATCTTTTGAAGGGTATGAACCACGAAATTATAATCATAGGTATTCAAAAGAAGTAACGATGTATGATGCACTCTTAGAATCGGCGAATGTACCGGCTGTATCTTTATTACGTGAAATGGGTGTAGAGCAAGGGAAGCAATATTTAGAGAAGGGAAATATTCATATTGCAGAATCTGGTTTAAGTACGGCACTTGGCGGACTTAAAGAAGGGGTCTCTCCATTTGAACTTGTAAAGATGTACCGTGCGTTCTTAGCGAATGGAAAAATTATTGAGCCGCATGTTATTGAACAGGTACTCGATCGACACGGAAAGGTGATTGGAGAATCACCTAAAAACGAAACGAAAGTTTTTTCAAAACAAACAGCATGGTATATGACAAAAATGTTAGAAGGGGTTGTAAGGGAGGGGACAGCGAGAGCGGGAGTATATAACGGTGCATTAGCTGGGAAAACAGGTACAACGTCACTTCCTAATCAAAGTGAAGGCGCTAGGGATATTTGGTTTGTTGGATATACTCCGAGTTTAGTAGGCGCGGTATGGATTGGGTATGATCGTACGGATAAAGAACACCAACTTTATGATGGAAAGCTATCTGCAACAGAATTATTTAAAAAGATTTTAACGAAGGCAAATGTACAAGATAATTCAAGTTTCAAGCGGCCAAAAGGTGTCGAAACAATTGGAAAACCAATCCGCCTAAGTAAAATTGAGAACGTGGAAGCACAGTTATCTTTTAGTCCATTTAGCTTGTTTACTGCAAAATTACACTGGACTCCACTTCCCGATAAACGGGTTGTATATAGAATCTATAAAGTAGAACAAGGGAAGCATATTCACGTTGGAACGGTAAAAGGGATTGGTGAGTATGAGGAAAAGTTTATTAACATATTCTCTAAACCAAGCTTTTATGTAGTTCCGTACAATCCACAAACAAATCGAGAAGGAGAAAAGACAAAAGTAGCTAAACCGTAATTTTTGCTTGTGATATAATAAGAATGTTATGAAAATAGTAAGCGGTTTTACGAGCGTTTGTGTCAATTTCATGAACAACGTACATAATGTTATGCATTTTGTTTTTACAAGCTGTATAGTAAAAAAAGATAAATAATAGGATAGGGTTCGTATAGGTAAGGAAGGGAGCAAGGGTTTTGGTAAGAAATATAAATGAGACATTTTTAAAAGCATGTAAAGGGGAACAAACAGAATATATACCAGCATGGTATATGCGACAAGCAGGGCGTTCACAACCTGAGTATAGAAAGATAAAAGAGAAGTATTCTTTATTTGAAATTACACACAATCCGGAGTTATGTGCATATGTTACAAAGCTTCCAGTTGATCAATATAATGTAGACGCAGCGATTCTTTATAAAGATATTATGTCACCACTTCCAGCAATTGGCGTTGATGTTGAAATTAAATCTGGGATTGGACCGGTTATTGATAACCCAATTCGTTCTTTACAGGACGTAGAAAAACTTGGTGAAATTCATCCAGAAGAGGATGTTCCATACATATTAGATACAATTCGTTTATTAACAAACGAGATGTTAGATGTTCCGCTAATTGGCTTTTCAGGGGCGCCATTTACATTAGCAAGTTATATGATCGAAGGCGGACCTTCTCGTAATTACCACAAAACGAAGGCGTTTATGTATGCAGAACCGAAAGCTTGGTTTGCTTTAATGGATAAGCTTGCAGATATGGTAGTTACATATTTGAAGGCACAGATCAAAGCAGGGGCAAAAGCAGTGCAAGTCTTTGATTCTTGGGTTGGAACAGTGAATGTAGCAGATTATCGTTTGTTTATTAAACCTGCAATGGAGCGTATTTTCACGGAAGTTCGCACGATGGGCGTTCCGATGATTATGCATGGCGTTGGAGCAGGACATTTAGCAAATGAATGGAATGACTTATCTCTTGATGTAGTCGGACTTGATTGGCGCCTGTCAATTGAAGAAGCGCGTGCACGCGGCATTCATAAAGCAGTACAGGGCAATATGGATCCTTCATTCTTACTTGCACCATGGGACGTTATCAGAGAGCATGTAAAAGGGATTCTCGATCAAGGAATGAAGCAGCCTGGTTATGTATTTAACTTAGGTCACGGTGTATTCCCAGAAGTAAATCCAGATACATTAAAACGCTTGACGACATTTATTCATGAGTATTCTAAAGAACAGTTAGCGAAGTAAAGGAGAATAGGTGTATGAAAAAGAAAATTGGTTTGCTTGTAATGGCATACGGCACACCGTATAAAGAAGAAGATATTGAACGGTACTATACGCATATTCGCAGAGGGCGAAAGCCGAGTCCAGAAATGCTGAAGGACTTAACGGAACGCTATCGCGCGATTGGCGGTATTTCTCCTTTAGCTACTATTACATTAGAACAAGCGAAAAAAGTAGAAAAGCGTTTAAACGAAATGCAGGATCATGTGGAATTCCACATGTATCTTGGCCTAAAACATATAGAACCTTTCATTGAGGATGCTGTGAAAGAAATGCATAATGATGGGATTGAAGAGGCAATTGCCCTTGTTCTTGCTCCGCACTATTCTACGTTCAGCGTAAAGTCCTATGTCGGCCGGGCGCAAGAAGCAGCAGATAAGCTTGGAAACTTAACAATTCATGGTATCGATAGCTGGTATAAAGAACCGAAGTTTATCGAGTATTGGGTAAACGAAGTGAAAAAAATATATGATGGTATGACAGAAGAAGAACGTGAAAAAGCAGTGTTAATCGTGTCTGCGCATAGTTTACCAGAGAAAATTATTGCGTTAGGTGATCCTTACCCAGAACAGTTAAATGAAACAGCTGATTATATTGCACGTGGTGCGGAAGTTCGAAATTATGCAGTCGGTTGGCAAAGTGCTGGAAATACACCGGACCCATGGATTGGGCCAGATGTACAAGATTTAACGAGAGAGCTACATGAAAAGTATAACTACACTTCATTTGTATATGCACCGGTTGGATTTGTAGCTGAACATTTAGAAGTGTTATATGACAATGATATTGAATGCAAAATCGTTACAGAAGAAATTGGAGCAAAGTATTATCGTCCAGAAATGCCAAATGCATCAGATTCATTTATTTCTTGTTTAGCAGATGTAGTGTTAAAGAAACAAATGGATGTTTCGTAATACCTTGGGAAAGGAGGAGCCGTTTTGAAAAAGAAAGTTGTTATCATCGGTGGTGGAATTACAGGTTTAACAACAGCGTATTACTTACAAAAAGAAATTCGCGAAAAAGGATTGCCGATTGATACATTGTTAATAGAAGCATCGGGTAAACTTGGAGGGAAAATTCAAACCGTTCGAAAAGATGGATTTACAATTGAGCGTGGTCCAGATTCTTTCTTAGAAAGAAAAGAGAGTGCAGCTAGACTAGCAAGAGAACTCGAACTTGGAGATGAGCTTGTAAACAATGCAACTGGTCAATCATTTGTTCTCGTGAACAATCGATTACATAAGATGCCGAGCGGATCTATGATGGGTATTCCAACGCAAGTTACCCCGTTTCTATTTTCAGGATTGTTCTCTCCGATTGGTAAAGTAAGAGCAGGTTTTGATTTTGTATTGCCACGTTCAAAACCTGTTTCTGATCAATCACTTGGTCAATTTTTCCGTCGTCGTCTAGGAAATGAAGTGGTTGAAAATTTAATCGAACCATTATTATCTGGAATTTATGCGGGGGATATTGATCAAATGAGTTTAATGGCCACGTTCCCACAATTTTATCAAGTGGAGCAAAAATATCGTAGTATTTCACTAGGTATGCGTACGTTGGCTCCGAAGAAAATAAAAGATGTAAAGCCGAAAGGGATCTTTTTAACATTAAAAACAGGCTTACAATCCATTGTAGAAAAAATAGAAGAGCAGCTAGAAGATGGAACTGTTGTGAAGGGCACTCGCATTGAAAAAGTTGCAAAAATGGGTGATGGTTATCATATTACACTAAGTAATGGAAAAGAAATTGAGGCGAATTCCATCGTTGTTGCTGCGTCTCATAAAGTATTGCCATCTATGTTTGCACAGTATAAAGAGTTCCGCTTTTTCCGCAATATTCCATCAACATCGGTTGCGAATGTTGCACTCGCTTTTCCGAAAGAAGCAATCAAGCGTGATATTGATGGTACGGGCTTCGTTGTATCTCGAAATAGTGATTTTTCTATTACAGCATGTACGTGGACACATAAGAAGTGGCCGCATACAACACCAGAAGGAAAAGTTCTTCTTCGTTGTTACGTTGGGCGTCCTGGTGATGAAGCAATCGTAGAGCAAACAGATGAAGAAATTGTTCAATTTATATTAGAAGATTTGCAAAAAACAATGGATATTAAGGCAGATCCAGACTTTACTGTTGTAAGCCGCTGGAAAGATGCAATGCCGCAATATACAGTGGGACATAAAGAACGTATGACAAAGTTAAAAACATTTATGGATAAAGAATTACCGGGTGTTTATTTAGCAGGTAGTTCTTATGCTGGATCTGGTCTTCCAGATTGTATTGATCAAGGTGAGGCGGCAGTAAAGCATGTATTATCCTATTTAGAAAAAATAGATGAAGCGGAATTAATTGCGCAATGATGAAACAGACCACCTTTAAATTAGAAGGTGGTCATACTTTTTCTAACCTATTTTGCGAAGCATAAGAGTGATTATTAAGTTAACAGGCGCTTTTTTAATAATAATCGCAAGAAATGATTAAACTTTTCTATAAAAATCAAAAACATAATTTAAAGAATTAACTCCATTTTGAACAATCTTTATTCAAAATGGAGTTTTTACGTTAATTGCTAAATTAGGGTTTGTGATTTCATTTAATCAATTCCCCCTATATAAACAGGACTAGAGTGATTACCTGTATGAAAGTCTTTAATAAGTTTCCGAATGCCAATAGGGAACAGAGGATAATGTAATAAGTCATTTATTTTTAACGCAGTATTACGTTCAGTGCTGCAGCTGCTTTTGGCCATCCGGCGTAAAAGGCTAAATGTGTTATGAGAGCGATGATTTCTTGTTGGTTCATTCCGTTTTTTTCGGCTAGTTGTAGATGAAATGGTAGTTGTTCAGTATTACCAATACTAATTAAAGCAGAAAGTGTAATGAAACTTCTTTCTTTTGGTGTTAAAGCAGGGTCTCTCCATACCTTTTCGAATAACACATTTTCACTATAATCAACAAAATTGGGAGCAGTATCCCTCATTTTCTTTGAAATATTGAGTTCGATACGATCATTCATGATTCTTTTTCTCCTTCATTGTAACCATTTGGGCTATTCCCTGACCAAATGACCAGTTTTCAGCAGATGTTTCATTCAATGTAATAAAAATATTAGTTGTAGAGATGTTTAAATGGTCATAAAAAGCTTCTGAGATTGATTGATACAAATTTCTTTTTTGCTGTATTGTTCGTTCAGGTCCACATGTAATAGAAACATGTATCATTTTATCAGTTCTCTTTTTCTCCTCTTCTAAGAGATAATGCGGGTCGTAAAAAAATGATTGGGTGGGTAGGGTAAAAACATGTGAAAGTAATCATTTTCTGGAATGCTAAAATGTTCAATTAATGAATAGTGAATACGATTGCTTACTCTTTTTAACTCTTCTCTATGCAATTGACCGTCTGGATAATAAACAGTAACAAATGGCATATATTCACTCCCTTTCTTATGGATTTATTTTACTGCTGTGATTTTGATTTGTATAATTGAAAATATATAATACAATTATCAATAAAACCGATAGAGATTAGGTGTGAAAATGGAAATAAAAGAGTTAAAAACGTTCAAAATGATTGTCCAGGAAGGAACTTTTTCACTTGCGGCCAAAAAATTAAACTATGCTCAATCAACCGTAACAACACATATAAAAAAACTCGAAAATGAACTGGGTTTTCTTCTATTTGAACGTGGATGGGATGCCCGATTAACAGAGGAAGGCATTTTATTTGCAGAGGAAGTAGATAACTTATTAATGCATTGGAATTATTCAATATCTCAAGCACAGCGTATAAGTAATGAGGAGAAAGGAACATTAAGAATCGGGATATTAGAATCTGTTGCAGAAAAATTAATTCCCCCCATATTAAAATATTTAAACGATGAGAAACCGTACATACATTGTGATTTTGTTGTAGGAAACACAGCGCTTTTATCACAAATGATAGAGTAAAATAAGATTGATTTTGCTGTTTGTGCAAACAACGAAAATATTTCTAATCTAAATTTCACCCCACTTAGCAAAGAACAAATCGAATTTATAGTCAATAACCCGAATCATCCAGTATTAAAAAAAGAGTCAGTTGAAATATCTGATATCATTCATTATCCAATCTTGATTGGAGAAAATAGTTGTAATTATTACAAAGCTGTAAACTCTTTCTTAGTAGAAAACAATGTATCTTTTCAAAAAGTCTACAATTGTAGTGCGGTACATCTCATTCCACAAATGGTTTTTGGAAATGCCATAGGTATTCTCCCTAAGGGAACGGTCTTAAAACAAAGTAATATATCATTTAAGATTAAAGGATTTAATCCTAAAGTGCCTATAGGATTATTAATTTCTTCTAAAAAAAGAAACTATTTGAGTCAAACAAAACAACAACTTATGAAACTAATTGAATCGTTGTTGTTATAAATACACATATTGATTTAGGAGAGGGGAAAAATGTATCTTCTGTTCAAGTGAGGTTTCAAACAAAGTCCCTTTTGAAAAACTAAAGGGGCTTTGTTTAAAATTTATAACTCTTTTAAAAAACGAATGAATTTCTTTAAGCTTTGCGGTTGTTGTTTTCTACGCTTAATCACAAAGTCAATTTTGACTGTTTCAGGTAGTTCTTCATAATGAATCGCTTTTGTCTTTGTTCGGCTATATGCCACATTAGCCGGTATAATCGTAATACCAAGTCCATTTTGAGTAGCTTGCACGATAGACTCAAGTGAATCAAATTCCATTATCGTTTTCGGATTAAAGGCATGGTTCTTACAGTAATCTAATAGCTTTTTTCTATAGATACAATTTGGATCACTGTTTACGAGTAAAGTTTGATGAGGCTTCGTTTCAATTTGAGTATGTTGTGGTGAAATGAGTATGATATTTTCATAATAACTGTACACGGTTTCGAGTTGTGAATGGTTGTATGTCCCGCTTAAAAAAATTCCGTCAAGTTCTCCATATAAAAGCATTTCCTGTAACTTTGCGTTATCATTCGTTCTTATTTTCACATCAATATTTTTATAGGATGCCAAAAAAGAAGAGAATAGCTGAGGCACTTTCACCGCGGAAATGGTTTGAGATGCTCCAATTGTTAAAGATTCTCTCCATTTCTGAGGGTTTATTTTTGATTTTGCCTCATTCATTAAAAGCATAATTTCATTTGTGTAATCTAATAACACTTTTCCTTCTTCCGTTAATGTGACACCTCTATTATTACGCTTTAATATTTTAACGCCTAATTCATCTTCTAAATTTTTAATGCGCTGGCTTATATTCGGTTGTACATATCCTAATTTCTCAGCAGCTCTAGATATTGATTGTAGTTCTGCAACATGTTTAAAAATCCATAAGTCATGGCTTTCCAAGAATAGATCCCTCCACTAGACATCATTTAAAATGATATCGGCTTCATTATTCAGTATTATACTCCTCAAATGAACGAAGATAAAATGAAATGGAATCAGATACAGTGGGGAGATTTTAAAATGGACATAAAAGATAAAGTAGTTATTATAACAGGTGGCGGTACGGGTATCGGAAAGGCTACTGCTTTGAAGTTAGCTAGTCTAGGAGCAAAAGTTGTGATTAATTATAGTCGTTCAGAAAAAGAAGCGTTAGAAGCAGTGAATGAAATAAAGCAGCGAGGAGGTACAGCGATCACTTTGAAAGCAAATGTAGCACAAAAAGAAGAAGTGGAGGCGATGGTATCTCAAACTGTTCGTCTTTTTGGAACAGTTGATTGTTTAGTAAACAATGCGAGTATAACAGCTCAAATACCTATGGATGACTTAGAGTCTGTAACTGAGGAAGTGTGGGATTCGCTTTTCAGCGTAAATGTGAAAGGAATGTTCCATTGTATAAAAGCTGCTGTCCCTTATATGAAGAAGCAAAAATCGGGTGCTATTGTGAATATGGGGAGCGTTGCGGGGATAACTGGACTAGGATCATCTATACCGTATGCAGCAACAAAATCAGCCATTCATACGATGACAAAGTCGCTCGCTATTGCATTAGCACCTGACATCAGAGTAAATAGTATTTCTCCTGGTGCAGTTCATACGAGATGGTGGTCAGGTAATGAGGAGAAGATGTACCAACTTGCGGGAAATCTACCACTTCAAAGAATTTCAACACCAAATGATATTGCAGAGGCTATCCTTTTTCAATTGACTCAGGAATCTATTACGGGACAGGTATTTACAATTGATAATGGACAGACGCTTTAATAGTATTAGCAACTTAATAGAAAGGTGTATTTTAAGAAGCAGCGGTAAAGTGTGCGTTATCTTACTTAGAAAAAATAGATAAAACTGAATGAGTTGAGCAATGATAAAAAGCACTCTTAATGTATAAGAGTGCTTTTGCTGTTATAATACTCTCTTTCATACTCACGAGGTTGCTTCGTAGGTTGGTCATTCAGTACAAGATCTGGTAATAAATTTGCATTAAATAGAAGATCGTAGAGAAAAGATAAGACCAAAACGCTACAGAATATATAGATGAACATTTCTCTTCACTTCTTTCTGTATGATTCTTACTTATATTGTAAGAAAATCAGCTATCAATAAAATCCATAAAAGGAATGGAATACTGTAAGAAAATAGTAGGGGAATCATAATAGAAATCTCATACGGAAGTATGAGATTAATTTTTTGTAAAATTTGTCGAATTTTAAGTTCTTTATAAAGAATTTTTTGTTATGATAATACATGCTAAGAGAATATTAAAATTAGGGGAGGACGATGAATTTGAAGAAACTAGTAAGTATCTTGCTATCATTTATACTACTGATTTCATTTACTGGAACTTTAGTAAAAGCAGAAGAACGTTCTGCATTGTCTGTGCAGGATGCGATTCAAATGTTTAAGCAGCAAGGAAGCAGTAAAGGGGTAGTGGAAGGGTATATTGTTGGATATACAGAAAGCTCTTCTAAGTATACGAAGGATCCAGCGAAGTTTGGAGATACGAATGTAGCGATAGCAGATTCGCCAAATGAGACGGATCCAGAGAAAATTATGCCTGTTCAGTTGCCAAAAGGTGACGTGAGAACAGCAGTGAATGTAAAGGATCATCCTGGAAATGTTGGGAAGAAGGTTCGTTTAACGGGGACACTTGAATTATATTTTAATAGTCCTGGTTTAAAGTCAGTAACAGCATATAAATTTCAAGGTGAAACAGAAAATCGTGTGAGCGATGTTACTGCATCACCAAATGGTGGAGAAATTGCAAAGGGAACGGCAGTTACATTAACAACAAATACAGAAGGGACAACAATCTATTATACGTTAGATGGATCTGTTCCTACGAATAAAAGTATTCGTTATAATGAACCGATTGTTTTAAATGAAAACAGTGTTCTAAAAGCAATTGGAGTAAAAGAAGATCTTTCATCTTCAGCCGTTGCTACGTTTTCTTTTACGGTTGTAAAAAATGAGCAAGTTCGCATTCATGATATTCAAGGTGCATCACATATTTCTCCTTATAATGGGAAAAAAGTACGAAATGTAGAAGGTATTGTAACAGCGCTAGATAAGAATGGATTTTATATGCAAGACTCGCAGCCTGATAATGATCCTGCAACTTCAGAAGGGATTTATGTATATAAAAAAGAGGCAAATGTAGCTGCCGGAGATCTTGTTCAAATTGATGGAGAAGTCGAAGAGTTTATTGGATCTGGATATGCTGACAGATTTGATACAGATTTATCCATCACAGAAATTAAAGCAAGCAATATTGCTGTGAAAGCAAATAATCAACAATTGCCATCTGCGATTGTATTAGGTGAAAATGGCGTAAAGATTCCTGATCAAATTATTGATAATGATGCATTTGGTGTATTCGATCCAAATGAAGATGCAATTGACTTTTATGAGAGTTTAGAAGGTATGCGTGTTACAATGCCGACTCCTCAAATTGTTGGACCGCAGAAAAATGGGAATTTATATGTAACAGTTGCAAATGGTGGAGATAAAGTAACTACGAAATATGGAACGCCGTTATTAGGCGAGAACCAATTCAATCCAGAGCGTCTATCTTTAAAAGTACCTCGTGATTATGTAGCGAAAGCAGGAGACAAGTTTACTGGAGATATAACAGGTGTAGTCGGGTATGACTATGGTGCGTATCGAATTTCACCAGTAACAGAATTACCATCAGTAACAGAATTACCATCAGTAACAGATGGTGGATTTAAACAAGTAGGGGCAAATATTCAGCCTCGCCTTGGAAAATTAACAGTAGCAACATATAACATTGAAAACTTTTCAGCGAATGCAAAAGAAACATCTGATGAAAAGGTAAAAGCAATTGCTTATTCTATTAAATATAATTTAAAGATGCCAGATATTATTGGTGTACAAGAAATGCAAGATAATAATGGATCAATCAATGATGGAACAACAGATGCTTCATTAAGTGCAAAGCGTATTATTGATGCGGTACAAGAGATTCGCGGGCCAAAATATGAATATGTAGAAGTTGCTCCGCAAAATAATCAAGATGGAGGAGCGCCAGGAGCGAACATTCGCGTTGGTTTCTTCTATAATCCATCACGTGTGAAATTGGCAGATAAGCCAAAGCTATTAGAAACAAATCCAACGCGCATAGGACAAGAAAATTCGCTGTTTGATAATACTCGTAAACCGTTAGCTGCGGAGTTTACATTCCAAGGACAAAATATCGTCGTTGTTTCAAATCACTTAAATTCAAAACTTGGTGATGCGACGCCGTTTGGGAAAATTCAACCACTTGTATTAAAGAGTGAAGAGAAACGAATTCAGCTTGCACAAGAAGCAAACAATTTTGTAAAAGAAATTCAAAAACGAGATGTGAATGCACCAGTTGTTATAGTTGGTGATATGAATGACTTCGAATTCTCGAAACCACTGCAAGCATTAAAAGCAGAAAACATGCAAGATATGTTAGAAACGGTTTCGAAAGAAAATCGGTACACGTATATTCATGACGGAAATGCACAAGTATTAGATCATATTTTAGTAACAAATAATATTGCACCGCATACAGTTGTCGATCCGGTACATTTAAATTCAAACATTATGAAAGAACATGGCCGTGTAAGTGACCATGATCCAGTGCTTGCGCAAATTGATTTAAAAAAAGCTTCCTAAGTATAAATATCCCTCAGCATAATTGCTGTGGGATATTTTACATTACATACTAACTGATTTTTGAATCGATTTTTTACACCGGATTCTTTTTTGAAGTCTCCGCATATATTTTTTCCGATCTTTCTGTACACCTTTCATATACATAAATAAACTAATTCCAAAAAATACGGTGCATTGCATGATTAAAATGTAAGGCGACATTCCTTGGAGCGGCTGTTTTGGGTCGTATAAATGAATAGGTGCTCCTCCAATCGTAGGGAATACGATATTTAAAACAACATATGGTAGAGAGGTTATAGCAAAAGGGAATAGAATTGCCATGTAATCTTTTCTGGACCATATGGATGCAGAGAGACCCAATACTGCCATAAGACCAGCAAACAAAAAATTAATCCCAATATATAGGGAAATATAAGTAATTGGAGAAGAGAAATACAATGATGCAAACATACCGTTGTCTTTTATAATACTTAAGGCGGGTGTAGGAATACCATCTTGGATTGTCAGCTTACAAAAAAGCAATGAAAATACGAATGGGAGAATATAAAGAAGCCCCCCGCTTAGGAAGGTAACGATATATTTCGTACATACATAGGGAAAAAAGGGAACTTCTTTACTTACAAATGATTTAAATTTATCAGCTTTATCAGAGTTATAGCTTGTACTAAAAGGGAGTGCTGCTAGTACAGGCATTAAAAGCAAATACACATCCATTTCATCATCACGAAAGCCAATCCATTTATAAGCCGTTGCTAAAAGCTCGTCAGGTACCCCTCCTAAATATTTTAAAATATAGAAATAATGATAAATTGAAACAAGAATCAACCAACTAAACAAGAGAGTGAGAGAAATCTTATTTAAAAAGGCTTGTTTTATATGTAAGCTAAGTGCACGTATCATGATTGAAAGAGCCCCCACTATTTTTAATAAATATATCTATGTTCTATATTACTACTAATTGTAAAAAATTTCTTGTTTTTTTCAATTGATAATTTGAAAAAGAGGGAAAATTCATAAAAGATATTGTTTTTGTTGCTTAATATTTGCTAATGGATCTTACTACGTTTCTTTACCTTTTCATTTTCTCCCTTTTTTTGATACACTATGACAGTAGTATCTTAAATAAAGGTCGATGTATAGATTTAAATGTTTTATACTTGAAAATAAATAAAAAGAGAACTTGTAAACAATGGAAAACCGTGATAATATCAAAAATGTACTAATTGACTAGATTACCCAATTGGTCATTTTTGGAGGTGAAGATGTGGCTGTCGATCGAAAACGTTCTATTATTGAAGCTGCAACAAAATCTTTCTCAGCATTTGGTTATAAGGCGACAACAATGGATCAAGTCGCAAAATTAGCGAATGTAGGGAAAGGAACAATTTATACTTTTTTCAAAAATAAAGAAGAATTATTTGGCGAAATTATTTCTAATTTAATTACTGAAATGAAGCAAGTTGCAAAAGAAGCAATTCGTCCAGATGTTTCATTTTTTGAAAATGTACATAGAGCATTATATAACATCTTAGAATTTAGAAAAGAACATCAGCTCATGATTAAACTGATTCAAGAAGAGCGAGATATGGGAACAAAAGAAGTACAAGATGTTATGCAACAAGTAGATGTTGAAATTGTATCTGTTATTCAATCTTATTTAGAAATTGCGATTGAAAAAGGTGAAATTAGTAAGTGTGATCCAGAAATTACCGCGTTTATCATGCTTCGGTTATATGTATCACTTATTTTCGATTGGGAAAAGAATCATGAACCATTAGAAAAGGAAAGAATTGCAGAATTATTTGAACTTTATTTGTTAAAGGGATTGTCAAACTAAGATAATCCTTTTATTATAGTTAAAAATGACCAATTGAACAAATTGGTCATAAGTCCAAAAGGGGGAAGTAGAGAAAAAATCAGATTACGTATGTAAGGTTGTGAAAAGATAATTTTTGAATACGTTCACGTTGACCAAATGAATTTAATAGTCATTCAAAATAAAAAGGTGCATAGAGTATAGAGATAAGGTGAAACGTTAATCAGTAGGTGCGCTGCATCCACGGCTAATTATTAACGCTCACTAATCGGGCTTTTATGGAAAGTTGATTCCACGGAGGTCTTACTGTCCGCAAATAGCGGGATAAAAGTTAGGGTTAGGTAATATGTAGAACAGGATGTAACCTTTTTATTTACTCTAAAATGACTGATTGAACATTTCGGTCATAAACGAAGAGGAGGAAAACGAATGAGAGGATTTACGTTGCTTGGTAAGGAATTTACGGAAATTATAAAAAGCAAAAAAATCTTAATACCTATTATTGCTGTTTTATTTGTACCACTCTTATATGCGGGCATGTTTTTATGGGCGTTTTGGGATCCGTATGAACAATTAGATGATTTGCCGGTTGCAGTAGTCAATCTTGATAAAGGTGCAGTATTTGATGGGAAACCGATTGAAGTTGGTAAAGGATTAGTCGACGAATTAAAAGACAATAAAAGTTTTAAATGGGAGTTTGTCAGTGAAAAAACAGCAAAAGAGGGAATGGAAAATCGAAAATATTATATGTTAGTTCGGATTCCAGAAAATTTCTCAGACAATGCGACAACGCTGTTAAAAGAAAATCCAAGACCATTAAACTTAGAATATATTCCAAATGAAAGCTTGAACTTCTTATCTTCACAAATCGGCGGAACAGCTATTGAAAAAATTAAAGGTGAAGTATCTAATACGTTAACAAAAACGTATGCAGAGAAAATGTTTGATTCTATAAAAGATGTTTCCAAAGGGTTTACTGATGCAAAAGATGGAGCAAATAAGCTACATGATGGGGCTGGGGAGTTGCAGGATGGTTCCCAACAAGTGACAGATGGAATAAATCAATTGTCGGAGAAAGCTAATAGTGGATTTAATCGTTTAGCATCTGGTTCTAGAGAATTAACAGATGGATTAGGAAAACTAAATAGTGAAGTAAGTAGAATGCCTAGTGGAGTGAATCAACTATTAGCAGGTTCTAGTAAAATCACAGATGGATTAGGAAAGCTGAATAGTGAAGTAAGTGGCATGCCTAGTGGAGTGAACCAACTATTGGCGGGTTCACAACAGATTACAAAGGGGTTAAATCAATTCACTGATTCACGGGGAGATTTTCAAGTAGGATTAAAACAATCTGCTAAAGGTTCAGAGCAACTTCATGAAAAGCTAAAAGAGCTATCAGTGGGGACAGAAAAAACTCAAAACGGTATTAGTAATTTAGATGAGGGCTTAAACCAATCATTAGCTGGCATAATAAATATGGAGAATAAACTTCCTGAATTAATGAAGGGGACAAAAGATTTAAGTGTAAAATCTTCTCAATTTTCACAGGGTGTATCAGAATGGAAGAAGCAAGCAGGTACATTAAGTTCCGTTGCAAATGAAACAGCAGGAGGAGCCCAACAAGTTTCAAACGACTTGGGAGAATTAAATAAAAAAATTGAAGATTTGCCAGAAGAATATAGAAAACAATTACAACCTGTTATTCAAGGAATAATAGAAGGTAATCAAAAGGTTTCAAAAGGAACAGTAGGAGTAGCACAAGGTGTACAAAAACTAGCTGGAGAAGCAGGAGCTGGAAAAATAGAAGCTGGTGCAACGGAAATTTCCAATGGTGCAAATAAAATTTCTAAAGGACAGCTTAGCTTGGAAACAGGAATAAGTTCATTAAAAGAAGGCCAGCAGATGTTTGTAAATGGAGCTGATGAACTGGCAAAAGGTAGTTTGCAATTAGTTGAAGGAACGAAACAGTTAACAGTAGGGGCAGACCAATTAAATACAGGTTTAGGACAAATTTTAGAAAAATCAACGGCAGGATTAAATAAATTAGCAAATGGTTCAAATGAAGTAACAGGTGGTTTAAATACGCTAGCAAGTAAATCGGGCCAGTTAACAAGTGGGGTAAGTGCTTTACTAGATGGTTCAGGTCAAGTAACAGGTGGTTTAAATACATTAGCAAGTAAATCAGGCCAGTTAACAAATGGAGTGGGTGCTTTACTGGGTGGTTCACAGCAAATAACAGGAGGGTTAGGCCAATTAGTAGATCCAAAAGGTGAGTTCCAAGGCGGCTTTGCTCGTTTACAAGACGGTTCTGGAAAAGTAACAGACGGTTTAGTCAAAGTAAACGACGGAACTGGTGAACTCGCTGAAAAACTCGGCGAAGGCGCAGAAAAAACAAGTGAGGTAAAAGGAACTGATAAAACATATAATATGTTTGCAGATCCGGTGAAAGTACAAACTGAGAAGATGTCAGAGGTTCCAAACTACGGAACAGGATTTACACCATATTTCTTATCTCTAGGTTTATTTGTTGGGGCACTTCTTTTATCCATTGTATATCCACTACGCGATACAGTGGGCGTACCAAAATCAGGATTTAGCTGGTTTATTAGTAAATTTGGCGTTTTATTATCGGTTGGTATTATTCAAGCTTTAGTTGCAGATGCAGTATTATTGTTAGTGCTTGGCGTTGAAGTACAGAGTGTTCTATACTTCATTCTGTTTAGTATTCTTACAAGTCTATCATTTATTGCATTAATTCAGTGCTTAGTAACAGCGTTTGGAGATGCAGGACGTTTTATTGCGATTTTAACATTAATTATGCAGTTAACAACAAGCGCAGGAACATTCCCGCTGGAATTAATTCCAAAGTTTTTACAACACTGTAATGCGTGGTTACCAATGACATATTCTGTATCCGGATTTAAAGCAGTTGTATCAAGTGGAGACTTCGGATTTATGTGGCAAAATGCAGGGATATTAATGATCTTTATTGTTATATTATCACTTGGAACAATTGGTTCGTTGACTTGGATGCATAAGCGAAAATATCGAAATTTGGCTGAAGCAGAATATAGTCAGGGAGTTTGAGGTCAATCATAGAAATAAGAGGAACAGTCCTTCATTTGATTTTTTCATCAAATGAAGGACTGTTCTGTATTTACGTAAAAAGGTGTAATAGTTCCATTAAACTTTCTAAATAGAATAATTCACTTTATACTTATGATAAAAGTAGAGTGGCCTATAAGGTTTTGAGCGAAAAGATATTGGATTTTATTTATAAAAGTTTGATTTCTTAGAAGTTGTAGGAAATGTGAAATTGATATAGTAAGCAATCGGATATGGAGATGAAATGATGAAAAAGACGATTTTGGATATAGCGCAAATAGCGGGGGTTGCAAAGAGTACGGTTTCCCGTTATTTGAATGGAGGATCTGTCAGCGATGCGACCAAACGAAAAATTGAACGTGCGATTCAAGATACAGGATATGTTCCGAATACATTTGCCCAAAGTTTAAAGGCGAAGAAAACGAATATTATTGGTACAATCGTCCCACGTTTGGATTCTTATGCGTCATCGCTCACATTAATTGGTATTGATGAAGAGTTAAGAGAGCTGAATTATCAAATGTTAATATCGAATTCCAATCAAGATTTGGAACGAGAAATTGAAAATATTTATACATTGGTTAATCAAAAAGTTGCGGGGATTATTTTGTTGGCTGCACAAGTTACTGATCGGCATATCGAGGCGTTTCGTAAAATTGATATACCAGTGATGCTTGTTGGACAGCAGCATCAGGAGGTGTATAGCTTTATTCATGATGATTATGGAGCAGCCTATGATATAGGGCGATATATCTTGGCAAGAGGGCATAAAAAAATTAGTTATTTAGGTGTAACAGAGCACGATATTGCAGTTGGTACAAAGCGAAAGCAAGGCTTTAAACGAGCAGTAGACGAAGCTGCTGGATGTGAAGTGAAATATTACGAAACAAGTTTTAAGATTGAAGATGCAATTGAAAAGGCCTCTGAAATTATTGAAGAATTTCGTCCATCTGTTTTAGTGTGTGCAACAGATAATATCGCGCTTGGTGCACTAAAAGCAGCCTATATGAAAGGGTTGCGAGTACCTGAAGATTTGTCTATTACGGGTTTTGGTGGATACCAAGTAACAGGGATGATTCATCCCGCTTTAACAACTGTGAAATTTTATTATAAAGAGGTTGGACAAATTGCAGCTCGAAATATTGTGAAACTCGTAAATGAAGAAATGATAGAAAAAATTTCGGTATCAAAATATGAAATAATTGAAAGAGAAAGCGTTGACAATATATAAACGCGAGCATATAATCTAATTGGAACCGGTTCCAAAAGCTGGTTTTTAATTAGGTTCTTTTTTGGAACCGGTTCCAAAAATAAGTGTAATGAAGGAGGAGCATTATGAACTACAATCAAATTGCAAAAGAAATTTTAGATGCAATTGGTGGTAAAGAGAATGTATCGGCAGCAGCACACTGTGCAACCCGTTTACGTTTAGTTCTACATGATGAGGGGAACGTGGATCAAAAGAAATTGGATCGTATGGATGAGGTGAAGGGGACTTTCTCTACGGGAGGACAGTTTCAAGTTATTATCGGTTCAGGAACTGTGAACGAAGTGTATAAAGAGTTTGCGAGATTGACAGAGATTTCTGGGATGTCTACAACAGACGTGAAAGCTGCTGGAACGAAAAAGTTGAATCCACTTCAACGATTTGTAAAAATGCTTTCTGATATCTTTGTTCCTATTATTCCGGCTATTGTAGCGGGCGGATTATTAATGGGGATTAATAATTTATTAACAGCAAAAGACTTATTTATTGCAGGAAAATCATTAGTAGAAGCCAATCCTCAAATTACAGATTTAGCAGCTCTTATTAATACATTCGCAAACGCAGCATTCGTATTCTTACCAATTTTAATAGGTTTCTCGGCAACACAACGATTTGGCGGGAATCCTTATCTTGGGGCAGCTCTTGGTATGTTAATGGTCCATCCAGATTTATTGAACGGTTATGGATATGGGGCAGCTTTATTGGCTGACAAAGTACCCGCTTGGGATATACTAGGTTTTAGTATTGAGAAAGTAGGATATCAAGGCACTGTATTACCAGTTCTCGTGGCATCATTTATTTTAGCGAAAATAGAAACATATTTAAGAAGAGTCATTCCAACGGCACTTGATAATCTTCTTACGCCTTTATTAACGATTTTTGTTACAGGTTTACTAACATTTACAATTGTAGGACCCATTACACGTTCTGCAGGTAACTTGTTAACAGATGGAATCGTTTGGTTATATGATACAGCTGGATTTATTGGTGGCGGTATTTTTGGATTACTGTATGCACCAATTGTTATTACAGGTATGCACCATAGTTTTATTGCAGTGGAAACACAATTACTTGCTGATGTTGCAAAAACGAGTGGTTCATTCATATTTGTGATTGCGGCAATGTCTAACGTTGCTCAAGGCGCAGCAACTCTTGCAGTCTTTTTAGTTACACGCGATAAAAAAGTGAAAGGAGTTGCCTCAGCAGCAGGGATTTCTGCCCTCTTAGGTATTACAGAACCAGCGATGTTTGGTGTTAATTTAAAATTAAGATATCCGTTTATAGGAGCGATTATTGGTGCAGGAATTGCATCTGCTTTTGTAACCTTTTATAAGGTAAAAGCTATTGCATTAGGAGCTGCTGGGTTGCCTGGTATTATTTCCATTAGACCAGATAGTATTATCCCGTATGTAATTGGAATGGTGATTTCTTTTATAGTGGCTTTTGGTGTAACACTTCTTTTAGCAAAACGAGCAAAAAATGGGGGAATGGACTCTTCTCAAAAAGATGCAGCTTAATTTATTGTAATGAACAGAGAAGAATGATAGGGTTCTTCTTTGTTCATTAAGGGAGTTTGATGGAAATGATATGGACAAAAGAACAACGTTATCGCCGGATTGAGGAAGTAAGCGACGAAAATATGCAAAGTTTAAAAGAAAGAGTAAACGATTGTTTGTGGAGACAAACATTTCATATACAGCCTGAAACAGGTCTACTGAATGATCCAAATGGGTTTTCTTATTATAATGGTGAATACCACCTATTTTATCAGTGGTTTCCGCTCGGACCTGTGCACGGTTTAAAGTATTGGTATCATACGAAATCAACAGATCTTGTTCATTGGAAAAATGTTGGTATAGGGATTAAACCGACAAATGATTACGATAGCCATGGCGCTTATTCGGGAAGTGCAATTGAGCATGAAGGGAAGTTGTATTTACTTTATACGGGTAACACTCGTGATGAAAACTGGGTAAGAAAACCATATCAATGTATTGCTATTATGGATGAAGCAGGGGAAATTACAAAGTTAGAACAGCCTGTTATTGATAAAGTGCCAGATGGATATACAGATCATTTTCGGGATCCGAAGGTCTGGAAAAAAGATGAGATGTTTTATACAGTTATTGGGGCACAGCGGAAAAATGGGACAGGATGTGTTGTAGTGTATTCTTCTCCTGACTTGTTACATTGGCAGTGCGAAGGGGAACTGCAAACTGATTTAAATGACTTCGGTTATATGTGGGAATGCCCAGATTATTTTGAAGTAGAGGATAGAGGCATCCTATTATTTTCTCCACAAGGTTTAAACGCTAAAGGAGATCATTATGAAAATATTTTTCAATCTGGTTATATTCTTGGAGACAAGTTAGATATAAAACAAATGTTTATGCCACACGGCTCCTTTCATGAATTAGACAGAGGATTTGATTTTTATGCCCCGCAAACAACAGTTGACCCGGAGGGCAGACGTATTGTAGTTGGATGGATGGGGTTACCAGAAATAAATTATCCAACTGATAAAAATGGTTGGGCGCATTGTTTGACACTACCAAGGGAATTACTTGTTCGTGGAGATAAACTTATTCAGCGTCCAATCAAAGAATTGCAAGTACTTCGTAAACGGGAGTATAAAATAAAGGATAGAATATGTAGCGAACAGAAAATGTACGAAGGATTTACAGGGGAATCATATGAACTGATTTGTGAATTTGAAAATAACAATGCAGATGAATATGGAATTATAGTGAGAGCAAGTGAAAATGAGGGAACGATCGTTAAGTATGATGCTGTTCAAAGAAAGGTTATATTAGACCGTGCACATTCAGGCGAAGCAGTAGGAGAGGCTTATGGGACACGGAGGAAGTGTTCAATAGAATCACAAACAATTAAATTTCATGTATTTGTAGATGTATCTTCTGTTGAAATCTTTATAAATGATGGGGAAGAAGTATTTACTAGCCGAATTTTCCCGAGAGCTGATAGTAATGAAATTCGTTTCTTTGCTAATAAAGGAAGTGTAATGTTCCAAGCGACAAGATGGGATTATGAATAAGAGAAGAGGTGGAGTGTATGAAACGGTTATATGCGATTGGGGAAGTTTTAATTGATTTCATTCCTGTTCAAAAGGGAATGTTTTTAAAAGATGTGGGAGAGTTTCAAAGAGTTCCAGGGGGGGCGCCTGCAAATGTAGCAGCTGCTGTTGCAAAATACGGAGGAAATGCATCTATAATTACCCAATTGGGCTTTGATGCATTCGGCGACTTCCTTTTAGAACAATTGCAGCAAGTAGGTGTAAATACAGAAAAGGTTATGAGAACGTTATGAGAACGAGCGAAGCGAATACAGGTCTTGCTTTCGTCTCATTACGTGAAGATGGTGAACGTGATTTTTCATTTTATCGTAATCCTTCTGCAGACCTATTGTTTAGTGAAAATGAAATAGATGAAGAATGGTTTGAAGAAGGTGATATTCTTCATTTTTGTTCTGTTGATTTAGTAGAAAGTCCGATGAAATATGCACATGTGAAAGCGATTCGCTCTGCTAAAACAAAAGGAGCGATTATTAGTTTTGATCCCAATGTGCGGCTACCGCTTTGGAAACATGCAGACGATTGTAGAAAGACGATTTTAGAATTTATCCCAAGTGCACATATCGTAAAAATTTCAGATGAAGAATTAACATTTATTACAGGTATTTGTAATAAGAAAGAAGCGATTGCATCTTTATTTATAGGGGATGTAAAAGCTGTAATTTATACAAAAGGATCCCAAGGTGCGGAATTATATATGAAGAATAAACAGTATGAGTTGACTGGATATCATGTAGTAGTACAGGATACAACAGGTGCAGGGGATGCATTTATTGGTGGGTGTTTGTATAAATTATTAGAGAAAGAAGTAAAACAGCACAATGTAGAAGAGGTACTTCATATGCATTGGCAGGAGATACTAGCATTCGCAAATGCTAGTGGGGCCCTTACTACGACAGGAAAAGGAGCGATGTCTTCTATTCCAACGAAAGAAGAAATTGATCAGTTGATTCAAGCTTCACTTTATAAAGTATAAAAAAGAGTCGTATGTATTGTTACGGCTCTTTTTGGCATGAAAGATAAAGAAAGAGAAAGTGAATTAATTGTATTCTGTAGTATTACAGTTTCCAATAATATACTATATAATTTACTCAATAAAGCATGTTTTCCAAAAGGGAAGGGGGAATCGTGATGAACGACAGCCAAATAAAATTCAGAGATACGGTCATTAGAAATTTTTTTGATGCAAATGGTAAGTTAAAAGCAATGCCTAGTCAAAAGAAGAAAAAGTTAGTGATATTTGAGTACCTCATAAGTAAATTGAATCCTGAACAACAATATACAGAAAAAGAAGTAAATACATTTATTAAACAGTATCATGAAGATTGTTGTACGATTAGAAGAGAATTCATCATTCATGGATTTATGGACCGGAATGAAAGTGTGTATCGTGTAAATAAAGAGCAAGAATGGAAGAAGTGGGAGGAGTTATAAATGAGTAAAGGAGAGATGGGATTTGACGATTGTAGGTATTTTAGGTATGGTTCATGATGAAGAATGGCAAAAGAAATATAAGTTTCCTCTATCCTTAGTTAAGGAACTAATTCTTGAATTTAAGCCAGATGTAATTTGTGGCGAGGTTCATCCAGATAGCTGGAATCTATATTTGAGAGACGGAAATCCAAAGGGAATCTATGAAGAAACATAAAAGGAGTATCCCAATCTTATATTTCCATTGTGTGAGAGAAATAATATCACCTTTGTTCCGGTAAACTGGTTTGAATTTGACGTGTTTAAAGGGAGTTTTGATAAATTTCCTAGTGATGAAAGACTTCGGTCAGAAGAAGAATTATCGCATTGGCTTCAGAAACAATTGTCCCTTTTTAATAAGGGAGCTATTCCTTTTAACTCAGTTGAGTATGATAAAATTACACAAGAAAAATATGAGTGGTTACAAAGTGTGAATCCAGAATTGCAAAATATTGTTTGGAATGCAAGGCACTATATTATGGTGGCTAGGGTGAAGAATGTAATAGAGGAAAATGAGGGAAAGAGAATTCTTTGCATTCATGGTGCAGACCATAATTATTGGTATTATGCTGCGTTAAAAGATGAAAAGAATATCGAGGTTATTTATCCGTTACGTTCATGAGAGCAGTAGTAGAATATACATAAATGAAAAACACACTAATCCTAGTATGTTTCTTTGTGTTACCAAGTTTCACATAATGTACAAAAAATAACCATTTACACTATGGTAATATTAATAATGTAATCATATTAATTTAGAACGTAATGGAGATGATACAATATGACGACATATTTTATAGTTATGTTAATTATTCTCGGTGGTCTTAAAATAATAGTGACGTGCCTTCCAAGCTCTGTTGTGAAGTCGCTTTCCAGCAAATTTGAATTGCATCCAAAACTTAGTGATGCGGCTGTCACTGTAACCATCGACGGAAAGCAATTAGAAGGTAAAGATAAAATTCAAATTATTGATCAATTTAATGAAGCGATATTTTTAGAGAAATATTATTTTCCGCCACAGAGCAGTGGGACTCCAGTAGTTATTAATACGAAAAAAGGAAAAACCGATGTTCGTTTTTCTGTGTACAGTTACGACGATCACGTTGATGTAATCAAACAATACAAGAAAAAAGTAGTCGGGTATAGTCTGCGTTCCAAAGGCCTTCAAAACCGTTCTATGTTAGTAACTGAGGACTTAGCCTAAAAGGATTGGTACTGTCTGTTAATGCGGGATAAATCAGGTTAAATTAATTTGAAAATAATCTTTAAGTAAGTGTACTAGTTTACTTCTGTTCCAGATCAAAAAGAGGATTCCTAAAATATAGGGAATCCTTTTTCTTATTCACCAGGAGTTCTTTTAAATTAATAAGCAACTATATCTCTAGTAATAAAGTATCACTTATTTTAGAATAATATGCTGCTCCAGCCTTTCCTTCTGATGAAGGTGGTGAGAGAAATGCATATAAATCAATTGAAACCACTCTACAGCATTTAAGTACCCAAGTCCTGGATGTGCCACTTTATAATTGGCTAGAATTGAAGGGAGTTGTGGCTCAATCCCTTTCATTTTCTCAATGATCTGTAACAATGCTTGTTTAATTTCCTCTTTATCTGTAGGGTTTTCAGGCGTGTATCCAGGGCGATCAGGTATTTTTATTTGTACTGGAGGGAAAGCACCCATTGCATATACTTTTTCACCCATTTCTGTTTTCTTACCATCTATAGTTGCAGAATCAGTTGTACACTTTGCAATGGCATCTAATTGCATATTTGAAGCTGTAAGTAAGTGATTATACATTTGTCCAAGAGACCATTCGTCTTCGGAAGGTTTTCTTCTCAATTGTTCAAGGGAGTATTTCTCTAATTCTTTTATGTAATACATTGTTACACTTTCAAATTTCTCTAAAATGGCATTTGGATTCATAGGGTTAGCTCCTTTTCTTTTATAAAATGTAGTTCTTAAGGATCACTATAAACGAGTGATGTTGACACCATTATGTCAGCAGTGAAAGAAAAAATTACATTTGTAGCATTTTCTTCGCTTCTTCTCGAAGTTTCTCAGAAAGAATAGTCGGTTCTAGCACTTTTACTTGGCTTCCCCAGCTCAATACCCATGGAAATACTTCATCTATACTTCTTGATGTTAGAAGCACATGAAAGCCATCATCTTTTTGCTCATAGGAATCTATAAAAAAGTAGCGAGACTCAATAATTTTGTGTGCAATATGGGATGGAAATAATAAATGAATGATAATGGTTCGATTATTTTCAGGTTGATAGTCTGGTAAATAAAAGTTCTCCGGTTTAGTAAAGAACGTTTGCTCTTGCTGTAAGTTGTCCATACGATCCAAACGGAAATGACGTATTTGTTGCCGAAGTAGACAATGGGCAACAATGTACCAAATCCCTGAAATATTGACTAAACCATAAGGATTTACCGTACGTTTATTTTGTTCACTTTGATTCGGTTTACGATAAGAAAAAGAAACACATTGTTGTTCCTGAATAGCTTCTTGTAATAGAAGAAGTTGTTTCTCTAGTTGTTCTTGAGCAAATGTTTGATGAGAGAAAGTACCGGAGAGGAAACGAAAAGTTCCTCTTAACTCCCTGACCTTCTTTTGCTGTTCAGAAGGGAGGATTGCTTCTAATTTTTCTTTAGCAGATTTTGCATGTGTAGAAAAAGCTGAGTCGAGATTTTGTTCGACATAATCACTTCCTAATAGAAGAGTTACTGCCTCTTCTGGTTTGAATTGAATGGGCGGCAAGAAATAACCATCCATTAAAGAATAACCTTGTCCAGGCATTGAAAAGATTGGGACACCTGATTCACTGAGTGCTTGCATATCTCTATATATTGTTCTTTTACATATTTCAAATTTTTCAGCTAAGCTGTTAGCTGTGACGATTTGCTTTCTCTGTAATTCAATGAGAATAGAAAGTAAACGATCTGTTCGATTCATGAAATATCATCCTTCATATGTAATAAATATCCTTATTGTGAAGTTCTAAATATGAGCCAAATCTTCCTGCAAATAACAGACTTTTCCCTATGTATAATATTAATATAGTAAAATCATGCGAGCCTGTATTGCGGTTTCCAATAATATACTATATAATCTACTTAAGAAAACGTTTTCATACAAAGGGGGAGAATTTCGTGTCAACGATCGAGGACGTGGCGAAATTAGCGGGGTTATCAAGAACAACGGTTTCTCGGGTGATTAACAACCATCCGTATGTATCAGATGAGAAGAAAAAGAGAGTTCAATTGGCGATGAAGCATTTAGGATTCGTTCCTAATTCTGCAGCAAGAAGACTTCGTAAACAGAAAACAGAAACAATTGCAGTTCTTGTTCCAAGAATTACAAATCCTTTTTTCAGTAGATTTATTGAAGCAATTGAAATTGCTGCTTCTGAACATAAATATAAACTGATTATTTGCCAAACAAGATATTTACCAGAAAAAGAGATGGAATACTTACAACTGTTATCAACAAAACAAGTTGATGGTATTATCTTATGTTCACTTGAGAATCCATGGGAGAACGTGGAGCCATATTTACAACACGGTCCAATCGTGTTATGTAATGAATACATTGAAGAAGCAAATATTCCAACGGTTAAATTTGATCATGCACAAGGGGCATACATAGCTGCGAAACATGTGCTAGAACAAGATTATCGCAACCTTATTTTTTGCCGTGGAAATGAAACAAAAGTAGTGAGCCAACAGCGAAAAATGGGCTTTTTACGTGCAATCACTGAAAAGAGCAAAGAAGTAGAAGCGATTGATTTTCTTGAAAACGCTTTCTCTTGGGAAGATGGAAAAAGAATATTCCATGAAGTATTAAAGGACAAAAAAAATCCTACCGCTATTTTGGCAGGAGGCGATGAAGTCGCAGCTGGAATTATCGCAGAAGCGAAACGCCATGGCTGGAGCATTCCTGATGATTTAGCTGTAGTTGGCTTTGATAATCAAATTTTATCACAGATTACAGAACCGGGTATTACAACGATTGAACAGCCAATTGATGAAATGGCTCATAAAGTTGTTGATTTAATGATGGATAAAATCCATACGAAAAATTATCGCAAAAAAGAATTGTATGAGTTTGAACTGGAGCTCTTGGTGAAAGGTTCAACGGTGAAGAATACGATGTTACTAGCCTAGTAGACAATGTCTGCTAGGTTTTTCTTATGTTTACAAACTATTATTCTTCGTGAACGCAATCGTCACATTTATTATGATATGCTTCGTGTTGCTCATCAATTTCCTTCCCACAGTGCGCACACGTTTTTGTTGGTAAATTTCTGAAAAATTCCATCGGTTGATCGATCATGTAAATCCCTCCATTTCCATTTCTTAGTATCATTGTATTAGTACAAAAATGAAATGTCAACAACTGTTTTATAACAAAGTGAAAAATAATGAAAAAGTTTAGGAAATGGATTATAGTTAACAATGTAGAGTGTAAGTAAAAATCTTTCTCATTAGAGGAAGAATACTGCATTTCTAGTGGTTTAGAAAGGATGGATACATATGAAAATGACTGTTGTTGGCTTTTGGGGCGGCTTTCCAGAAGTGGGAGAAGCAACGTCGGGGTATTTGTTTGAACACGATGGTTTTCGTTTACTTGTTGACTGTGGTAGTGGTGTACTAGCACAGATTCAAAAATATATAACACCATCTGATATAGATGCGGTTCTGTTGTCACATTATCATCACGATCATGTTGCGGATATTGGGGTATTGCAATATGCAAGATTAATTACAAGCATGGCAAAAGGGCAATTACCAGAACTACCGATTTATGGACATGGATTTGATGTGCAAGGATTCTCTTCCTTAACACATGCACCACACACGAAAGGGATTGTGTACAATCCGGAAGAAACATTACAGATTGGGCCGTTCTCTATTTCATTTTTAAAGACGGTGCATCCTGTTATATGCTATGCGATGCGTATTACGGTAGGAGATAACGTTATCGTATATAGTGCTGATTCTAGCTACATTCCTGAATTTATTCCATTTACAAAAGATGCAGATTTATTTATTTGTGAGTGTAATATGTATGCACATCAGGAAGCTGCAAAAGCAGGGCATATGAATAGTACAGAAGTAGCGGATATTGCAAAGAATGCAAATGTAAAGGAATTACTGTTAACGCATCTGCCGCACACAGGAAACATATCTGATTTAGTAGAAGAAGCAAAACAAATTTTTGACGGCCGCATTACGCTTGCGCATAGCGGTTATGTTTGGAATTCATGAGGTGAGATATGATGTTATTTATTGATAATAAAGGAATTACAGATCCAACAATTAACTTAGCGATTGAAGAATACTGCGTGAAAAATTTAGATATTAACGAAACATACCTTTTGTTCTACATTAACGAACCTTCTATTATCATTGGAAAAAACCAAAACACAGTAGAAGAAATTAATGCTGATTATGTAAAAGAAAAAGGTATTCATGTCGTAAGACGCTTGTCTGGCGGAGGCGCTGTATATCATGATTTAGGGAACTTAAACTTCAGCTTTATTACGAAAGATGATGGGGATAGTTTTCATAACTTTAAAAAGTTCACAGAGCCTGTTACGAAAGCGCTTGGAAAATTAGGTGTAAATGCAGAGCTTAGCGGTCGTAATGACATTTTAGCTGAAGGTAGAAAAATTTCAGGTAATGCGCAGTTTGCAACGAAAGGTCGTATGTTTAGTCACGGTACATTACTATTTGATTCTGAAATCGATCACGTTGTATCTGCACTCAAAGTAAAAATGGATAAGATTCACTCAAAAGGGATTAAATCAATTCGTAGCCGCGTAGCGAACATTACGGAATTTTTAAATGAAAAAATGACAACGGAAGAATTTAAACAGCTTCTTCTAGCGACGATTTTTGAAGGAGAAACAGAAATTCCAACGTATGAATTAACAGAAGAAGATTGGAAAGAAATCTATAAAATTTCTGAAGAGCGCTACCGTAATTGGGATTGGAACTACGGAAAGTCTCCTAAGTTCAACTTACAACATTCACACCGTTTCCCAGTTGGACAAGTTGATGTTCGCCTAGAGGTAACAAAAGGAACAGTAACTGAATGTAAAGTATACGGTGATTTCTTCGGCGTGGAAGATGTTCATGATATTGAAGAGTGTTTAACAGGAGTACAGTTTGATAAAGAAGCTTTTGCCGCGGCTTTAGAAGATGTAGATGTAAAACGCTACTTTGGTAATATAACAAAAGAAGATTTCTTAGCGTTATTCTTTTAACTCGTAAAAACAGTCATGTTGTCCGTATGACTGTTTTTTATTTTGTTGCAAAAAAGCGCATAAAAACAAGAAATAGAGTCTCTAATTAAAAAATGAATGCATGCTCATTTATATGCAGTTAATTAAATGTTACTTGCTAGTTTAATTTTCTTTTAATATAATGTATTTAGAATTTTTAAATTTTCTAAATTTTGTAAAGGTGGGGTTTGTGTGAATCTCGTTCAATCTTTAGCTGAAACAGCAAAACAGAAAGGAGAGAAATCGGCGTATATATTTATGGATCAGTCGGTCTCATATGACCAATTAAATAAAATGGTCACACAGTTTTCTAGTAATTTAGCAAAAATGGGCATTGGAAAAGGGGACAATGTTGCATTAGTTGTTGGTAATTCACCACATTTTTTAATTGGTTTATATGGAACAATGAAAGCTGGAGCAACTGTCGTTCCAATTAATCCAATTTATACAGCAGACGAAATGCATTATATTTTACAAAATGGAGATGTAAAAACAATCATCACACTCGACGTTCTTCTACCTGTTATACAATCTCTTACAACAAGACTTCCTTCTCTTGAACATATCATCATATGTGAAACCTCAGCAGATTTCAATCATACAGAAACCGAAAAAATGAAAACGTTTACTAGTCTTATAGGAACCGGTGACCTATCTTATGAAGGTCCTGAGCTAAATGAAGAAGACGTAGCTGTTATTTTGTATACGTCAGGAACAACTGGTAAGCCAAAAGGCGCTATGCTTACACATAAAAATTTATATAGTAATGCTAGCGATGTAGCATCGTATTTACAATATACTGCGGATGATCGCGTTGTTGCTGCGCTTCCAATGTTTCATGTGTTTTGTTTAACAGTTGCAGTCAATGCCCCAATTGTTAACGGTGCAACGATTTTAATGCTACCAAAGTTTAGTCCGAAAGAAGTATTTCGTATTTGTCGTACGTATGAACCGACAATATTTGCCGGTGTACCGACAATGTACAATTATTTATATTTATATGAGGAAGCAAGCGCAGACGATGTTCAGACACTTCGTCTATGTATTTCTGGCGGGGCTTCTATGCCTGTTGCTCTCCTGAAAAACTTTGAAAATCGCTTTAATGTTATTGTTTCAGAGGGATATGGATTATCAGAGGCTTCACCAGTTACTTGCTTTAATCCATTAGATCGTCCGTGTAAACCAGGTTCGATTGGAACAAATATTTGGCATGTGGAAAATAAAATTGTGAATGAGCTTGGGGAAGAAGTTTCTGTAGGCGAAGTAGGTGAATTAATTGTTCGTGGTCCAAACGTGATGAAAGGATATTATAATGCACCAGAAGACACAGCGGCAGTGCTTCGTGATGGATGGCTGTATACAGGGGACTTAGCAAGAATGGATGATGAAGGTTACTTTTATATTGTTGATCGTAAAAAAGATATTGTCCTTGTAGGCGGTTATAACGTATATCCTCGTGAAGTAGAAGAAGTACTATATCAACATGAAGCGGTTGCGGAAGTTGTTGCGATTGGTGTTCCAGATGAAAACTTAGGAGAAGCAGTGCGCGCCTATGTTGTTCTGAAGAATGGTGCGGTAACAGAAGAGGAGTTAACACATTACTGTTCTTTACATCTTGCAAAATATAAGGTGCCAAAGAGTATCGAGTTTTTGGAGGAGTTGCCGAAGAATACGACTGGTAAACTACTTAGAAGAGCGTTAAGGGAAAAGGCAGTGCAAGCATAAAACATGGATACCTGTTAGGGAAAATAAAACGAACCGTCCGTAAATAAGGATGGTTCGTTTTATTTTTATAATAGAATTCTATATTTATAATTTTATTTTACCATCAATGACAGTTAGGAATCTGTTATTCCAAATCGATTGATGATGATTAATAATATCACCCGCATCTAAAATAGCACCATCTATTGTACTATGTGTTTCTTTGAAAAGTAGATTCTTTTGATACCCTAAACTAAAGGCAGCTCTAATCGTTGTGTCGAGACAAAATTCCGTCTGTGCTCCTGCAAAAATAAGTTGTTCTATTTCATTGGTCTTTAAGTAATCTAAGAGTTCAGTTTGATAGAATGAATCCCATTTTGATTTTTGGATAATTTTATCGGTAGGGGATACGAATAAATTTTTATGAAGTTTCCAGTCATCTTTTCCTTCAAAAAGTTCGTCTTGTTCGTTTTGACTCGTATGTTGAATAAAGATAACTTGTACATTTTTTTCATGAGCTTGCTTAATTAGTTCGTTTATATTTGTAACTAATTGCTCATTGTTAAATAAATAGTTTTGAGGATAATTAAAGAAAATTTCTTGCATGTCAATGATTACTAGAGCCTGTTTCATCAAGTAGCACTTCCTTTAGTTTCTTTTTAAATATAGCAGAAGATATTGAACTACCCCCACCTACCTCTACACGAGCTTGAGGTGGAGGATTCTCCTGTTTCAGCCCTAGCAAAAACAGTTCCTCTCGTTCAACAAAGAGGATACAACGATATAGAAGTTCCGTAGTGTCCCTAAGACGA
>NZ_JAEHBX010000477.1:0-202 GCF_016483395.1 Bacillus cereus group sp. N21 | reverse complement strand
ATCGGCGCTAGAGAGCTTAACTTCCGTGTTCGGTATGGGAACGGGTGTGACCTCTCTGCCATCATTACCAGACTTATTTCATTTGAGACAATCATTATTATACTTGATTCATTTAAAATGTCAACAAGTTTTTTTATGTTCTCTCAAAACTAGATAACATTTGCTTCATATTATATGGTTAAGTCCTCGATCTATTAGTATT
>NZ_JAEHBX010000476.1:0-202 GCF_016483395.1 Bacillus cereus group sp. N21 | reverse complement strand
CCATCGGCGCTAGAGAGCTTAACTTCCGTGTTCGGTATGGGAACGGGTGTGACCTCTCTGCCATCATTACCAGACTTTTATTATTATACACATTCCTTACGGAATGTCAACAGGAATTTTAAATATATATTCCTTCAAAACTAGATAACATTTGCTTCATATTATATGGTTAAGTCCTCGATCTATTAGTATTCGTCAGCTC
>NZ_JAEHBX010000475.1:0-202 GCF_016483395.1 Bacillus cereus group sp. N21 | reverse complement strand
GGACGGGATTCTCACCCGTCTTTCGCTACTCATACCGGCATTCTCACTTCTAAGCGCTCCACCAGTCCTTACGGTCTGACTTCACTGCCCTTAGAACGCTCCCCTACCACTGATACCATAGGTATCAATTCGCAGCTTCGGTGGTGTATTTAGCCCCGGTACATTTTCGGCGCAGAGTCACTCGACTAGTGAGCTATTACGC
>NZ_JAEHBX010000474.1:0-205 GCF_016483395.1 Bacillus cereus group sp. N21 | reverse complement strand
ACCATCGGCGCTAGAGAGCTTAACTTCCGTGTTCGGTATGGGAACGGGTGTGACCTCTCTGCCATCATTACCAGACTATATTCACTTAAGACAAACACTATTATACTTAATTGATTAAAAAAGTCAATAAGTTTTTTTATGTTCTCTCAAAACTAGATAACATTTGCTTCATATTATATGGTTAAGTCCTCGATCTATTAGTATT
>NZ_JAEHBX010000473.1:0-208 GCF_016483395.1 Bacillus cereus group sp. N21 | reverse complement strand
AGAGGGTGTCTTTTTGGGTGTTATCCCTTCTTATTAATCTAGAAAGAATAACGTTTTTAACAATAATGGGTAGTAAATCTTCTTAAGTTGATGGATGTGGGGTCCTGCCACATCACCATCAAGCTAAGAAAAGCGAATACCCCAAAACGAAAAAATTGACATCTCCAGGAGAAAATGTGCATTTTTTTGTTTTGGGGTGTTATAAAAT
>NZ_JAEHBX010000472.1:0-211 GCF_016483395.1 Bacillus cereus group sp. N21 | reverse complement strand
CGAAGTGGCTAAACGCGGCGGACTGTAAATCCGCTCCTTCGGGTTCGGCAGTTCGAATCTGCCCCCCTCCACCATTTTCAAAAAAACAACCTGAAAAGGTTTATTTTTTTGAAAAGACAACCATACTAGTAAATATTAATGGGCTATAGCCAAGCGGTAAGGCAACGGACTTTGACTCCGTCATGCGCTGGTTCGAATCCAGCTAGCCCAG
>NZ_JAEHBX010000471.1:0-213 GCF_016483395.1 Bacillus cereus group sp. N21 | reverse complement strand
AAATAAAAAGGTTCCATTTGAACAAATTTTCCTTTTCTATGCTGATCACACACCTTTTTTAGAGTCATACTATCAGTATGTCCAAGCTTAGGAGAAGTTTTAGAGTTTTTGCACCAGAACCGAAATTCACTCAAAATGGAAGAATGGAGAAATAACAGCTGTTATGTTTATGGAAATGTTAGAGCTAAGGAAAAACACGTTTTATAAAATAAT
>NZ_JAEHBX010000470.1:0-214 GCF_016483395.1 Bacillus cereus group sp. N21 | reverse complement strand
AATCAAGGCTTACAGCATCTTCAATCAAATCAAACATTAAATCAAATCAATCAAGCTATATATCAGGCTCAGCAACAGATTAAACAAATGGGCCAACAAGGACAACAAATGAATAACCAACAAGGACAACAAATGAATAACCAACAAGGACAACAATTTCATTAAAAGCACTTCAAACAAGCCAAAAAACAACCGATTTTACGTATCTTATATA
>NZ_JAEHBX010000469.1:0-214 GCF_016483395.1 Bacillus cereus group sp. N21 | reverse complement strand
CTACACCACGGGACCATTGGTTGCGGGGACAGGATTTGAACCTGCGACCTTCGGGTTATGAGCCCGACGAGCTACCGGACTGCTCCACCCCGCGACGATATAAAAGCCTGGCAACGTCCTACTCTCACAGGGACAATGTCCCAACTACCATCGGCGCTAGAGAGCTTAACTTCCGTGTTCGGTATGGGAACGGGTGTGACCTCTCTGCCATCAT